>JAISQK010000173.1 GCA_031274255.1 Planctomycetaceae bacterium
TTAAAGTCCGTCGTTGTGAATGCCTGGGTGACGGCAGGTCTGTCGTTTTTTTTAGCGTGCGTTATGGACATGTCTCCGGCGGCGGAAACATTGCCGAACCGTTCGCCGCAAACATTGGAAACGTACCGTCCGCTGCTGAATCATCCGATTCTGTTTGTGAAGCGGCACAATTATCTGGGACTGCATATTTACGACACGTTTTACAAATGGCGTCCCGGCGGCGGAATCTATGTGTTGGAAAATCCTGCCGATCCTCCTGAACAACACCGTATCCGTGCCGTCATTGACGCGCACACGCCCGAAACGCTCGGCGAGGGAGTTTACAGCGACCCCGATCTTTCATGGGATGCTTCGCGGATTTTATTCTGTTTCAAAGCGTCCCGGCACAGCGGCACCTCGATTTATGAAATCGGGCTTGACGGCACCGGTTTGCGGCGTCTCACCGAATCCGATAAAACCTTCTGCAACACTTACTGCGGTGTCGGCGGCGGTCATCATGATGTCATGCCTGCCTATCTGCCGGACGGACGGATTGTGTTCACGTCAACCCGTTACGGCGGACTGGTCCCCTGCGCGAACAACGGCGTCAATATTTTGCACGTGATGAACGCGGACGGAAGCGGCATTCATCCGATTTCCGTCAACAATGTCAATGAGTTTGATCCGTCGGTCATGCCGGACGGCCGGATTTTGTTCGGACGTTGGGAGTACATCGACAAAACCGCTCTCACGCAGCAAAGCATGTGGACGGTTTTTCCTGACGGCACCAACGAAACGGCGATGTTCGCCAACAACATGGTTTTTCCCGAAGCGACACTGCAGCCGCGAACCGTGCCCGGTTCACCGTTTCTCGTTTGCTGCACCTTCACACCGCATAATTCTCCGCCGCGCGGCTCCATTGCCATGGTGGATCTCCGAAAAGGAAAAGACGAAGTTGCCGCCATCACGAATTTTGAACATCCCGACAAGCCGACCTTCGACCGCGGAGAATCGTGCGATCCGTGGCCGCTTTCGGAAAATCTCGTGCTTTACAGCGGTCTGCCGGGCAAAAACGCCCGCAACTCGCTGATGCTGATCGACCGCGACGGCAACCGGAGCGTGCTGCTTGCCGATGCGGAGATAGACTTGCATAACCCGATTGTCACGGTTCCGCGGACGGCTCCGCCTGTGCTTGTCGATCAGACCGATCCGTCACAAAAGAGCGGTAATTTCTTCGTTTACGACATCTATAAGGGAATGCCGGAAGTCCCCCGCGGTTCAATCAGGAAATTGCGTGTCGTCGAAGAAACGAGCCGGGTCACGCCGTCGCCGGGACCGGGCGTGCTGAATCAGACCTTTCTTGTTTCCGCGGCACTTGCGTTCAGTTCCAAAAATGTTCTCGGAGTCGTTCCGGTTGCGGAAGACGGTTCCGTGTATTTCAATGTTCCGTCGGGAAAAGCGGTCTATTTTCAGGCACTCGACGCGGAAGGGCGGCTCGTGCGGAGTATGCGGACCTTCATTCAGGCGGCACCGGGAACAACACGGTCATGTGTCGGCTGTCACGAATACACCACACCGACGGCCAACGCGGACAACATTTCGTTCGACTCGCTCAAACGCGACCCGGACCGTCTGACGCCGGAATCCTGGGGGTCGGGACCGGTCGATTATCCGTCAATGGTCCAGCCGGTCTTGGACAGACATTGCGTACGGTGTCACGGCGGTACGGAAGGGATTGAAGCGGGACTTGATCTCACCGGCGGATGGACGGAGAACTTCAATAACAGTTATGAAAACCTCGTCAGCCGGCGCGAAGTGATTTATACCGCACCGCTCATCGGCGGCATCGACTGTATGAACGGCACCGCGAACTGGTCGGCGCAGATTCTGGGACCGTACTCTCACGGTTCCGGGAAAGCTCCGCTTGCCGATGTTGTGATTTCCGGTCACGAAAACCGGTTTCCTGAAATGACGCCCGCCGAACGGGACACGATTCTTGCGTGGATGGATTCCAACGGTGTGTATTACGGAACATGGAACTATACGAAAGACGGTTACACCCTTCCGGCATGGCAGCGGTTGAAATCCGAACTGGTCATGGTGATGCGGGAAGCCGGTTGCGCAAAGTGTCACGCGGACGAAAAAGGGAATATCACCCGGTTTGAGGCCGACTGGTTCAATCTGGAACGGCCGGAGCTGAGCCGTATTTTACGGGCGCCGCTCGCACCGGACGGCACCGGAGGGCATGGACTCGGTTTCTGCCGCAACGCCAAAATCGATTCCAACCGGCAGCGTCTGCGGATGGTGACGACCGCGAAGTATGAACACGCCGTCAAACCGCTGGAGTCGTTCCCTCGGCAGACATGGCGTGCGTGGGACAAAAGCGGCGAACCTGTTGTGTCGTTTTCCTCAACAGATGATCCCGTCTATCAAAAGATACTCGGGCGGATTCAGGCGGCGCGGACGGAGGTGCTGACGCATCCGCGGATTGATATGCCGGGAGCCGTCACGATTTCCGGACAGTTCCGGCAGATACTCCCGACACCGGTGCCGGACGGTTCTTTGGATTTTCACGCGGCGGTCGAATCCGACGGAGTGGTCAAGCTGGCATGGGAACGATCCGCCAAAACATATGGTCTGACATTCCAACTCTATCGGGACAACGGGGAATTGATCACGGAAACCACCGCGTTTGAGTCTTACGACCTCGCGGCGGAACCGGGCGTCCATCGCTACACGCTTGTCGTGAGCAACGGCGGAACAACAAAAAAGCTGCAACCGCCGCTGTTGGTCAACGTGCCGAAGACGGTACCGCTTCCGCAAGTGAAAGCCGTGTCCGCCGTTTCCCTGGCGGGAGAAGTGATTCTTTCGTGGAAGCCTGCCGCGGCGGAGGTACCGGTCTTGTATGCGGTTTATCGACGGGAAAATTCCACGGAGGACTGGCAAAAACTGACCGAATCGCCGATCGCCGCCGTCACTTTCAACGACACCAAAGGGGAGGAGCAAAAGACATATGAGTATTGTGTCGCAGCGGTTTCGCGCCGCGGCGATTTGGGCGGATATTCCGCGCCGGTGATTGCGGCGTCGCTTCCCGAACCGCATGACGTGTTGTTTGAGACCTCGCTGCAAAACCGCGCGGACGCGAAACTCTCCGGCGGTTCACTCATGGAAGGCCAATTGTCGGGAAATGCTCAAATTCACGAGGGGACGCTTGAACTTTCCGAAGGGCAGCTCACCTTTCCAAACCGGAACGAGTACAATCTTGCACGAAAAATCACCGTAGACTTTTACGTGAAGATTGACGAAAAAACGCAAATGCCGATTTTGGTCAGCTTCGGACGCTGGAACGAAGCGGGTTGGTTTGTCCAGTGGCTCGGTGACAAATGGCGGTGGCACCTTGCCGGAGTCGATTGTGACGGCGGAACTCCTGAAACAGACCGCTGGATTCGCCTCACCTGTCATTACGACGGCAAAGCAATGCGAATCCTGCAGGACGGGAAACCTGTCGCGGAAAAACCGGTGACGGGTTTGCGCAATGTGCCGTGGAAAGGTGATCTTGTCCTCGGCAATTACAGCGGCGGTTTTTCCCCTTCCTACCAACTGAAGGGAAACATCAAAGAGGTCCGTATCACCAACGATGCCCGGATACCGTGATTCGTGATTTCACCGGTATCGCACCGTTTTATCGGGTTTCTTCCATGAGATGTTCAATCAGTTCCGCATGAACAACACGCGACGGATACCCCAGCAGACGCCGTAAAAGGTCTGCCGCCGGATAAATCAGCCAGGGACAATGATACTTCAGCCGCCTGCCCCAATATTTCAATACACGGGCAAGCGTTCCCTTTTGTTGCGGAATCTCCGGCCACGGCGTTTGTCTGCGGTAGAACAGATACTTCTCCGTCAGCGGGTGATAGTCCCAGCGGTTCCAGGGCTTCGCGCTTCCGGCAAAATGGACAATCGCAGGCTCTGCCGCGGCGTCATCAAAAAGTTTGCCGCGAAAGAAACAGCGGCGGAGCAGAACCGGATTCACAAGATTGTACCTCGGATGGAGGTAAACAACCTGTCCGCTGAAAAGCATGTTCAGAATGTCCTGATCGCCGTAATGTTTTTTACCATGGGAGAGTTTTGAGAATTTTTCCTGAATGAACTTCGCCGCTTTAACGGTCAGATGTTCCTCCCGCCACTTCCGGGCATTGATGAGCATGACCCCGGAGTTAAAATACCGGAGTCCGAACCCCAGTGCGAAAATGAACGCTCCGGCAAACAACTCCGCGACAACCGCCAGTGTTTTTTCCCCCAGCGGCATGGTGAACAGTTCCTCCAAATCCTCCAGAACAAGCGTGTCGCAATCAAGATAGAGAATCCGGTCCGCGGCGGGGATGCGGTCGGAAGCGAGGAAACGAAGATAGGCCGCCTGATAAGGGGTCACTCCTCCCTGCGGCTGCGCGGAGAGAAACGGATCGTCTTTTTCGACCAGGATCACCTCCGCGTGACATGTTTCCGACCGGATCTCCCTGAAAAATTCCTGCAATTTCGGATGCGGCGGAATCTGAGCGTCCGTTGTCATCAGATGAAAGAAAAGCGGGTGATGTTTGTTTGTTTCGTACGCCGAACGAAAAACCGTACACGCATGCGGAAGATAATTTTCATCCGCGGCGGCGACAAAGTGCATTGTCTTTTCCGAAGTGTCCATAGATCAATATGTCCATTTTCTCTGATGTTTAACGCTGAAAAAGACCGAGCAGGTGAAGCACCCCCAGATAAAACCTGACGAACGGCTTTTCCATGTGAAAAAGTAAAATCCGGAGAGCGTACCGGAATTTCGCGATTTTACTTCCCGTAAGAGCCGCAAGGAAATCCTTTGTTCTTCCCCGCAGCGGAACATCCCCTTTCCACCAATCCAACTCGTCTTCCTGAACCGATTTTCGAATCATTTCCAGCATTTTCGGCTTGAATTCCGACCGAAGATGCTGATAGTTGATCTGAAAAATCCAGTATTTGAGCTGCAAAAACTTTGTCTTGTAGGTTTCGTAGAGATGCTGTTCCTGTAAAAATTTCTTCACCATGCCGTAAATCGGAACGATGTCGCAATAGTTTTCACCGCGATTTTCAAGAATCGACCCGGAACGAATCCGGTAATTGTAGAGCGTTTCCGGCAAAACCGCGACTTTGTCGGCCAACACCATTGTTTTCCAGTGGAAAAGGACATCCTCAAAACAAAGGTTGACAGGAAAAGTGATCCTGTTTTTTTTCAGAAATCCTGTGGAATAGAGTTTGGTCCAGGCGTAGGCATACTCAAGGATTTCCGATTTTTCTTCCGGTGTTGTTTTATCGTCCAGTGGAATTTTATCGAAACGGGGGATTCCTTTCAGATTCCCGCAACGACGGAAAAAGAAAAACGTAATATCGGCACCGGACTGAACGGCTTTATTGTACGCCTTTTCGCAGAGTGTCAATTCCGCCCAATCGTCGGAATCAATAAAATAGATATATTCCCCTTTTGCCAATGTGATTGCCGTGTTGCGTGCTGCAGAGAGACCGCTGTTTTTCCCATTGATGAGCAAAATCCGGGGATCTTTGGCCGCGTATTCCTCCAAAATGGCAAACGACCCGTCGGTCGAACCGTCATTGACGCAGACGATCTGGATATTCCGCAGCGTCTGATTCACCACCGAGTCGAGGCATTCCCGTAAATAAAGCTCGACATTGTAAACCGGTATGATTATCGTAACGATCGGTGTTAAAGGATTGGTCATTTGATAAAACAGGAAAGGTATCACACTCAGTGATTGTTGCGAAAAATACACAATAAAGTCAATATAATTATCTTGAAAATCACGGAAAATGCAATAGGTAAAAAAATCTGCGTTCCGAGAAAAGGCATGATTATTTTAGTTTTCAGAGTTTTGTTTCGTTTTTTGTCTAAAATTTATGTTATAATTCATTAGTGTAACTTTTACTTGCTTGCGTAACTTTTACCTTTTCTTTATTTTGCCACAATTTTAGAAGCTGTCTTAAACTTCACCATGAAAACGTATAAGAATCTGGAATTGGGAACTAAGCCGAAAACTTATTATTCGCTATGGGGCGCACTGTTGGGATGGACAATTCTTGTCGCGGTTTTGGCGGTTTTGTTTGCCGACCAGGCGTTGCGTGACTACCTCGCGGAAGCGAAGTCGCAAGCGAGGGCCGCTTTTGAACGCGATTTAAGTTACCGCGCGTGGTGCTCTTTTCACGGAGGTGTTTACGTTCCGGTCACCGAAGACACACCGCCCAATCCGCTGCTGGTCCATCCGGAAAGAGATGTCGTCACAACAGAAGGAAAGAAGCTGACATTGATTTCTCCGGCGGCCATGACCAATCGTGTCCATACAAAAGGGGACTCTTCCGGTATTCTCCTTTCGCACCTTGTCAGTGACAAGCCGCTCAACGAAACGAACAAATGCGATGAATGGGAAGACTGGGCCTATCAGCGGCTCTTTGACGGCGGAGTCAAGGAAGTCTCGGAAGTTCTCACCATTGACAACGATCCGCATATCCGGTTGATGCGGCCTCTGATGGTGACCAAAGATTGCATGGAATGTCACGAGCAGCACGGTTATAAGCTCGGAAACATGCGCGGCGCCATTTGTATCACCATGTCGGTCCGTGACATCCTGACGCGAAAATACGCCATTATCCGCACCGTGGTCATCGGTTACGGTGCCATCTGGTTCGTCGGAACGCTTGGAATCATTCTGGCATGGCGGCAGGTGCTTCATCACAATCTGATTCGCGAAAAAACGATTATCACGTTACAAAAAAGTGAGGCCAACCTCAAGAAAGCCAAAATTCAGGCGGAAGACGCCAACAAGACGAAAACGCAGTTTTTGGCGAACATGAGCCATGAAATCCGGACACCGATGTCTGCCATTTTGGGCTTTTCCGACATGCTTTACAATGAAATTCTCACGGAAAAGGAACGGAATCATTACGTCGGAATCGTGCGGAACAACGCGAATTTGCTCCTTAACATGATCAACGACCTGTTGGATATGACGAAAATCGAGTCCGGGAAAATTCAAATGGAAATCATACCGGTTTCTCCATGCCGGATTTGTGAGGATGTCGTCACCTTAATGCGGGGACGCGCGACGGAAAAGTCACTGGCACTGGAAACGCTTTACCATTTTCCGATGCCGGACACGATTCTCACCGATCAGGCACGCTTGCGGCAGATTCTCATCAATCTGACCGGCAACGCGGTGAAATTCACGCAGCAGGGAAAAATCACGATTGAAGTGGCTTATCGTCAGGAGGGAAACACTTCCTATATGGACTACACGGTTCACGACACAGGAATCGGAATCACGCAGGAACAGATCGCACGTATCTTTAAGCCGTTTATCCAGGCGGATTCCTCAATCAACCGGAGTTTCGGCGGAACAGGGCTCGGACTGGTGATTTCCCAGAAATTTTCGGAACTCCTCGGCGGCGGAATCGCGGTTTCAAGCACTTACGGTGTCGGAAGCAAGTTCAAACTGACGATTCCCGTTACGGTGCCTCAGGAGACCCAATGGCTGCAATCGTTTGAGACGCCGCAGTCGGATGACACGGCACGAGTGAAAATCCATTATCCCAAAATCACGGGAAAACGGGTTTTGCTTGCGGAAGACGGCGTGGACAATCAGCGGCTGTTCCGAATCCTGCTGGAAAAAATGGAGCTGGATGTCTCCATCGCCACGACCGGACAAATGGCACTCGATATGGCCCTGCAATCCCATGAGGAAGGGAAACCGTTCCACCTGATTCTGATGGACATGCAAATGCCGGTCATGGACGGTTGTACCGCGACGGAGATTTTACGCTCGAAAGGGTGGAACAAACCGATTGTCGCGTTGACGGCCAACGCCATGACGAACGATCGTAACCGATGTCTTGCCGCCGGTGCCGACCGTTACCTTAGCAAGCCGATTGTCCTGGGGGATTTTGTGGAGTGCATCGCCAAAACTCTTTTGGATGAAAATGACGCTCTGAAACGGAACCTTACGACCTCCCTGTCGTGTTAATTTCGTAACAGGACAAACCTTCGTTTCAGAAGAGTGCTGAGACAAAGAGAGATGATGTACCGGATAGAGCACAAAGTCTAGCGTGAAAGAAAATAATGCAGCGGCTGCCCGCCGCCAACGTGCGGACGTTGCAGCCGGGAAGCCCCGGGCGGGCGATAGCCTCATGGTCACTGCGTTCCATTCGGCTTCCGATGGAAAATCTCTCCAACCGCTTGCGATGTGCGGTGAAGCGGCACGCTTCCCAGTGAGCAACGCGAGCGGGTTCGTGGCTCTCGGAGCGGCAGCTCCATCTGGGGTGCAGCGGCCTTACGCTGCCCGCCGGAGGCATTCTTTTATAGGTCATATGCGGGAAACGGTTCATAATGTGATGTTGAGATAACCCTAACAGCTTTCCTATTCTACACCAAAGCCGTTGAAAAGAAAATGCCTCCGGCGGCCAACGCGAGGGCGTTGGATCCCGGATGGGACTGCCGTCCCGAAGCAATAACCCGTTCGCGTTGCTCACTGGTATCAACAGGCGGAACAAAAAGGAATGTTGCTGGAACCAAAAGAAAAGTGGTTGGAAACGTTATCCAACCGAGGCCGAATGGAACGCAGTGACCATGAGGCAACTGCGATGCAACAGCATGTTGCCGTGCCACGCTGCCGAAACAAAGCCCGAGATGACGGAGCCATCGCCGGCTGCTTACCTGTTCAGTTCAGGGATTTCGAGATGCTCCTCATCGGCGGCTTTTCGGAGTTTACTCAACGCATGGATTTCAATCTGCCGAATCCGTTCTTTGGTGATGCCGAGTGCGGTTCCCACTTGACGCAATGTTTGCGAGTCCTGTTCTCCGCCGAGTCCGTAACGCCGCATGATGATGTTGTGTTCCCGTTCGTCGAGCTGATTCAGAAAATGCGACACCTGTTTTTTCCGTTCCATGTGATTTTTCTCCTCGAAAAAGACATTGGCGCGGTCATCAATGGCGGTGTCAAGAATGTCATACGGCAGGGAGTGGAAGCGGTCATGGTACCGCTGTTCGTCAGGAATCGTCCGCGCATAATTCCGCATGACCGTCCAGGACGCGTAAGTACTGAACCGGTTGCCGAGCGAATAATCAAACTTTTCCACCGCCCGGATCAGTGAAATGTTGCCGTCGCTGATGAGTTCAAACAGGTTCATGCCTGAGGTGAGATGTTTTTTGGCAATGGAGACCACAAGCCGCAGATTGGCGAGGAGTATCTCATTCTTCACCGCGACGGATTGCTCATACAGCGACTTAATCTGCTGCATGACCGCCATATTGGGATATTCCTTATTCAGCGTATCCCGAAGTTGCGACGCTTTGTATTTCATATAGTTCATCTTGCGGAAAAGAAACCGCTCCTTTTCCGGTGACAGCAGCGGAATTTCATACAGTCCCGCCAGATACGGCGGCAACCCGTGCGGAACCGCCTGTTTCCGTTCCGCCGGGGAAACGGGACTTTGGGAAAACTCCTGCGGCGGTGTGAGCAATTCCTCTTCCTGTTTCCTGGAACGCACGAGCGGAAATTCTTCGCTGTCCATGTAATCCAGCGGAATGTCCATGATCTGTTCCGCCCGTTCTTTTGCAATGATTCGGTGGATGCTTCCCGGAGTCCGTGCGTATCTTTCCGCAATGCCTTTAAGGGATTCCCCGTCAAGAAAACTCCGGAAAATCTGTTTTCTCGTTTCTTCCGGAATCGGCGGGGTCCGTTCCGGGAAAATCGAAAGGTCGCTGTTTTCCTGATCGTAGGATTGCAGCGTGTAGCGTACGGTTTCCGCACTCCGGCCCGTCATTGCCGCGAGTTGTTTTGCTGTTTCGGTTTGCGACAGTCCGTTTGCGGCAAGGATTCTCGCCTGTTCGACCAGATTTTTTTTCTCTTCTTGCGACAACAGCGAGAAACGGCTGCTCCGCTTGATTTGTTCGGCGTGTTTTTTGAGAAATGTGTTGACGGAATGGTCGAGGAAACCGACATACCGTTTTCCGCCGCTGGGAGAGAGAAACTTGCGGCCGATCAGACCGGTGCGCCGCCAGCGGGAAATGGTTTTGCCGACAACATGAAAACGTTCACACAATTCCTTTGTCGTCCAGATTTTTTCCGTCACTTCCGCGGGACTCAATCGGGCCGATTCCGTGAAATCCTCAATCAAAAGCTGAAGGTCGTGCCGGATGGAATCCGCCGGCATCTGAATCTCTTCGTAGATTTCTGTTTTAAATTCCGTGATAAAATAGCAGATGTTACTGTAGGAATATTCCAGGCCGTCCTGAATTTCATTGTGCAGTTCTTCCGAACGGTCCGCCTGTTCAATCTTTCGTTCACGAGGTGCGTAACGCACCTGTTGGTCCCGCAGTTCGCGGAAAATCGGGTTTTGATAGTCCTTGTTCATTGCGACCGCCTTCATTTCGTTGACAATATCCAGCCGGTTTCAATGGCATACCGAAGCCGGTACGGGCGGCATGCGTCGCATTCATGACAGCCGCTCCGCGGAATTTCAACCGTCGTCAGTATCATTCGGTCAATTGAGCAGGGTTCATGAGTCCGCCCTGAGTTTTCACCGTGTTTTTCACCGTCAACATTCGTTTTTGAAGCCAAAACACTCTCAACACCTCTTCAATGACGGCGTATTACCTTCAGTATAATACGAAAAAATATTTTTAACGGATTAAATAGAAAATATTCCCGTCAAAAATCCTCATTTTTCCGTGTTGTGTATTATTTCTATGGTGAAGTGAAAAATTTTACCGAAGCGGTGACTCCGTTGGGAGCGAAACGGACATTTGAAGCGTTATGAGCTATGGGATCGTGCAGTTTTTATTTCTTTCCACCTCTCGGCGCAAACTCTCCGAAGCCGTCATTTCTTCCAGATGGAGTGTGTCATCGATCCAGAGGACCCGAAATTCCGGCCAATCCGGTCGTCCGAGCGTCTGCCAGGCCGCCTCCATAATTTCCTCCTCCGTGGGATAGTCGAGCGGAAGCATTGCGGCGGAAACATGATTGGCGGTGATGGCATTGAGCCGCGTTTTCGGCCAATCGACCTGCTCCAACACGGAACTCAGACAAAATTCCGCCATTCCGATTCCGTTGGCGTTTCCGTCGGTTTCCGGTGTCAGCGAACAGACGGCGATACAGCGCACCACCGGTTTTTCTCCGCGGGTTGCTTTGTGATCGTCGAATTTCCGCCCGACAACATTGGAATCGAATCCTGTGCCGCTGATGTTTTTGCCGATCCGCCGAATGAAGAGAAGGTCAATCTCCTCAAACGGAATCCCCGGCATCAACTCTTTGGAACGTTTTAAGAGCCGCTCCTCACCGGCGGGAATCTCCTGAGCGTGAAAAGCCTCAATGACGGCCGTGTTTCCCTCGCCGTTTTCGACAATTCCCAAACCGCCAAGCAGCGAAATACGTGACATAAGATAATCCGCCACATGAATAATCACGCGGGAAAACCGGTCCCCGGCGACGGCACGGTGATAAACACCCGCCCCTTCCGCTTTTCCAAGACCAATCATCAGCATTTTGAGAAGTCCGCTTTCAATGGGACCGCTAAAACGTGTGTGCGATTTGATCCGGTTGAGCAGAAACAGATGATCCGCCTGATAGGCCGTTTTGTCGAAATGGATCGGAATATTTCCCGCCTGTTCCACGGCAAGATTTCCAAGAAGAACCGTTTCCATCGAAGAATGAATAGGACACCCCGCCGCGGACTCCGTTAATCCGTAGTCCGCGAGGAGCTTTTTCTGACCGTCCGCCGTCGCGCCGCCGTGCGACCCCATCGCCGGCACAAGGAACGGTTTCAGACCGAGTTTTCGGAAATGATCCACCACGCCGCACGTGACCGGCAAAATATGACGGATACCGCGGCTTCCCGCCGTAAGCGCCACGGATTGTCCGGCGGTCACGTTCCAAGAAAGACGCTCCATCTGCCGACGGGTTTCCGCATAAGGGTCGGGCAGAAAAGTCTTATCGACTTTCTGCCGAAAACGGAATACGGAAGACTTTATCACGGAAGCTGTTTTGACTCGCCGCCGTTGCGTGAACCCGCAGCACCCCAGACACCAAGACGGGATGCACCGGAGTTCACTAAACCTGTGGTACCCGTAGCGGCATAGGCCCAATCCGCTGTAGCATTAAATCCATTGTTATCAACGGTATCAGACACAAAACGGACGGAACCGTCACCCAAACCAACCTGGACTCCGCCGGTATGGTTACTGGAAGCACCAATTCCTGCAGAAGGGTCAGTAGTAGCACCGCCGGTAGCTCCACTGTAACAACCATGGGCAGCACCAAAACTTACCGCGTTCGGCTGGGCAATGGTCAGGACTCCGGTAATATGCGGGTCGCCGTCACCCCAACGTGTTCCCCCAAGTCCGTTGAGAGTGTCACCATCCGCTACCGCTACACCAGTATAAGCGGCGGAAGCGGTTGCGACAAAAGTACCTGTCACATGAGAGGAACGATAAGTTCTTTTCGACGCAGTTTCCGTGGTAGCAGTGGTAGCGGGAACAACCCGTTCGCTGAAAACAACCGTATTACTTGTTCCATCCGAAAGTCCGGCCATCCCCTGACCAGCGTTGATTCCGAAAGCTCCGCGTGTCGTTTTTGCTGTGCTGTTCTCAATGAAACCATTCACAGGAAAATCACCATAACTGAGCCGGTAACTTGTACGACCGTGTTCCGAACTGCCGTTTCCTTTTGCATTTCCATCCGAAGGGCAGGAGAGGAAAGGAAGCTGGGCAACCACAGGGTTGTTTGAATTAGCTTCAGCATTGGCCGCTCCGCCAGTCGTTACAGTAGAGTTGTTCCAGTTGTAATTGAAATTACCGCCGGTAATTACAGCATAAAGTGCTGTTTGTTCGTTGTAAGGCAACAGAGAGATAAACCCGCTGAGCCGACTGGCATTTGCATTGGCTGTCGTCAACTTTGTGTTCCATTCCTCGCCTGCGGGGAATTTGTTGTTCGCATCGTGGAATGTGTGCAGTGACAACGACAACTGCTTCACATTATTGCTGCACTGCATCCTTCGTGCCGCTTCCCGAGCCGCCTGCACAGCCGGAAGAAGTAACGCGATCAATATTCCAATGATCGCAATCACCACAAGGAGTTCAACAAGGGTAAAAGCGTATTTCACCCCCTGCTGACCTACTGTTTGCTTTTCTGAATTCTGAAGGTTTGTGTTCAATTTCTTGTTCATCGCAATTTCCCTTAATCTTTGTTCTCTTGAAGTTAAAACTCACACGAATGCGTGAGTTATTTGTTGTCGAGCAAATGTCGTGCCATACTGTTTTTGATTTCATCCCACTGGTCATATTACAGTCATATTCTGAGGAGAACAGAAAGGAATACCCGCCGCTGAGCCGTTCTTACGCGGTAATGACAAGACGATTTACCTTAAAGACACTAAAATGATTATAACATGAATAAAAATAATGTAAAGACAGATTTTATCCGTTTTGGATAAAAAATAGGGATTTTTACAAAAAAATGCACCAACCGGTCAGATTTTATGCAAATTGCAGCAGTCAGACCCCGTCATTGTCCGTTTTTGAGAGAGAATGTTTCCAATGGCCCGCGACGCGGTCCGGTGTGGCGCGCTACCCGAAATTTTATTGCGTTACCGCCGTGCCGGAAACCGGAACGTTGAACCAACTTGTCTATTTCACGGATTGTCGTGATATTTGACGGAAACGCCGACATATTTCATGGCTGTTTCGGCATGTCCTCTCCGTATCTCCGTCTGGAATTGTGATAACCGCAAAAACGGATATAATTGAATCTGTTTGATAAGTCTGTTTCATTTCACGGACGATTTTATGAAAAAAAAGTGTTTCGCTCTATTGGTTTTTGTCGTATTTTCGATGTTTCCGCCAACAACAGCCGTTTGGCCGCAATCACCGGTTGTTTCCGCGCCGTCGTCCTTTCAACCGGCGGTGCTGATCGGCTCTGTTCCGCAAAAGATCACGGCCAGGACGGAGCTTGATTTCGGCGTGACGCTCGCGGAACTGGAAAACGGTCTCCGCGTCATCATTCAAGAGGACCACTCCGCCCCGGTGGTCGCGGTGGACTGTTTCATCAAAAATACCGGCAGTGCCTTTGAAGGAACGCATCTCGGTTCGGGAATCAGTCACCTTGTGGAGCGGCTCACGGTAGAAAGTGCGGCGTCCTCGCAGACCAGGGAACAGATTCAGGATTCCCTCGACCGGATGGGAGCGTCCTTCCTCGCGTCAACGGACAGCGACATGACGTATTATTCCCTTGTCACCACAGCGGCGCACGCCGCCCATGCGGTGGACTTGATGACCGGAGCAATGCGGCACGCGGTTTTTGAGGAGGAAACGTTCGATTATGTGAAGCGGAACATTCAGGAAGAGTTTCAGGAATCGAACGGCAATCCCGCGAGTCTGCTGCGAAAAACGGCTTTTCAGACGCTGTACACGGAGCATCCGGTCCGCCATCCGGTGCCGGGGTATCCCGAAATCTTTCAGAAGCTCACTCTCGGCGAGGCTGCGGAATTTTACAAACAGCGGTATGTGCCGAACGGTCAGGTGTTTGTTGTGACCGGTGATGTGGACACGGATAAGATTCTGGAGGAAATTTTGCAGGGATACGCAGGTTCGGTGCGGACGGTCCCGCCGTCCGTTCCGCTTCCGGAGGAGCCGGCGCAGGTTTCCCCCCGTGAAATGTCGTGCGAAACGGACACTCAGACGGTGCAGCTTCTGCTTGCGTGGCCGACGGTCAAGCTCACGGACCGGGAAAAGCTCCCCCTTGATCTCGCGGCCAACATTCTCGGACAAGGAAACAGTTCGCGGCTCTTTCGGGAGGTTCTGTATGTCCGGCAGCTCGCACTGGAGCTGGGAACGAGTCATCAGACGCCGTCCTATGTGCGTGGAGCGTTCCATGTTTTTGCGGTCGTTCCTTCCGGCAAGCAAGCCGAGGCTTGTGAAGCGATTCAGCAGCAGGTTGACCGGCTTCGGGACGAACTTGTGACACCGGCGGAACTTGCCAAAGCGAAGAAACAGAAAGAGGCGGAAATCCTTTTCAAGCGTCAGACCCCGGAACAGACGGCGTTTTCACTGGGATACCATTTTCTGACCACCGGCAATCCTTTGCACGACAAACAGTGTGTCAGCGGGATTCGGGCCGTTACGGCGGAAGAGGTTCGTGAAGCGGTCCGCAAGTTCCTTTCGCCGCAAACGCGGAATCAAATCACCGTTCTTCCGAAAGGAACGTCGCCCCGGCGGAATGTTGCGGCATCGGCAAGGACGAATGACGAAATCATACCGGTCACGCTGAAAAACGGTGTGCGGCTGCTGGTGAAACGGCAAACCGGTTTGCCGATGGTCTCGGTTTCCGCGATCACCTTGGGAAGCACGCTCACGGAGACGGCGGAAACCGCGGGACTCAGCACGATTCTCGCCGGAATGCTCGACAAAGGGAACGCTCGAATGAATGCTCTGGAAATTGCCGGTTATTTCGATTCCATCGGCGGAGAATTGGAGTTTATTGCCGGCCGCAATACGGTTTACGGAAGTATGACCGTTCTGAAGGACGACTTTCCCCAGGCGGTACGTGTTCTGGCGGAGTCCCTTTTGATGCCGTCGTTTCCTGAAGAAGAGCTTGTCCGCGTCCGTTCCCTTGCTGTAGGTGCCGCCCTCCGCCGCAAGGAAAATCCCATGCAGGAACTCATGGACACGTTTGCCGAAGCCCTGCCGCAGTCCACTCCGTACAGCATCATTCCCGGCGGCACGCAGGATTCGCTGAACCGGATCACCCGTGACGATCTTGTGTTTTATCACCGGCAGTACGTCACGACCGACAATCTTGTGGTCGCGGTGTTCGGGGAGGTGAATCCGCAGGAGGTGTTCCAGACTCTTGATGCCGTGTTCGGACAATTTCCCCGGACCGCATCGGTTCAGGTGCCGCTTGAGAGGAACAATCAGCTTCTCAATCCGGTCGAAAAGCAAATCTCTTCGCGGAGAAGCACGTCACTGCTCATGATGGGGTATCCGATTGTTTCGATTCGTCATCCGCAGGACATCGCGGCACTGACCTTGCTGGACGCCGTGATGTCGGGTTACGACGCACCGGGCGGCTGGCTGTACGAAGAACTTCAGCGAAGCGGTCTTGCGCACACGGTTCACGCGGAGCTTCTTACCGGTATCGCGGCGGGATATTTCCTCATTTACGCTCAAACGGCGCCGGAAAAACTCGACGAAGTGAAACGCCGGATCAACGACAACCTCGCCAAAGTCCGCCGCGGTGAGATCACTCAGGCGGAACTGACCCGTGCGAAGGAAATGGTGATTGCCCGTCACGCGAGGAAAAACACGACACTCAAGGAACAATCGCTTCAGTCGGGGCTTGATGAAATCTATGGTCTGGGGTTTCTGCATGACCGGTCGTTTGCCGAGCGTCTCCGAGCCGTCACGCGTGAGGATGTTTCGATTGCCGCGAAGAAATATTTCACCAAATGCGTACTGATCGAACACCGGCCGTGAAGCCCCGGCGGCAGCGTGGCACGCTGCACCGCACTTGCCTCATGGTCACTGCGTTCCATTCAGCCTCCAGTTGTAAAGATTTTTCTAACCGATGCCGACCACACCGAAGGTGTCGGGAGGCTACCGCCCGCCGCGGCGTCGCGGCCCGCCGGAGGCAAAGATTATTCCTCAAATCAGGATTGCCGCCCTCCCATTTGCGAGGTACGATGGAACGGACATGTTCCCTCTCGGAAACCCGAAATCCGCGTCCTGATGTTCAGTCGGAAGGCCTCCGGCGGCCAACGCGAGGGCGTTGGATCCCGGATGGGACTACCGTCCCGAAACAATAACCCGTTCGCGTTGCTCACTGGAGTCCACGAGCGGAACAACGACTCCAACCGCTTGCGAGGTGCGGTGCAGCAGCATGCTGCCTCCCGACACCTTCGGTGTGGTCGGCATCAGTTGGAGAAATATTTCCAACTTGAGGCCGAAGGCATACTGGATGCAACGTCATGTTGCCCCGCTCCAACCCATCAAAGGGAGGAAAAATTCCATTTCTTTTGTGTTTGTCAAAAAAGACGGCCGGTGTTATAATGTGCTTTTGTCTCGGCTTCTTTCATCAATCCCATTACATTGATGCGACTGGAATTGACTCACCCGTATTTTTTACTGCTGACCCTTGCAGGGATTCCGATGATTTGGACATTCCGGCGGTTGCTCCCCGGTTTTTCCAAACCTCAGCGGATTGCGGCACTGTCGGTACGGTTAGTGATTCTGTTTTTGTTGATTTTGTCGGCGGCCGGTCTGACGTTTTTTCACCGGACTCAAAAGAAAATGGTTGTTTTTCTGATTGATCAGAGCCGGAGTATTTCCGCGAATGCCCGTGATTTCACCGCGGACTACCTGAAAACATCGACGGACGCCGCCGGAAAGAGACCGTATCTGGTGATTCCGTTCGCCAAAACGCCGCTGCCGCCGGTCACGCGATTCCAGCCGGATAATAACCCGGATAATGACAGTGACAGAACAAGTGACCGCATGGAGTCTTTGAGTGGTTCCGGTTGGCCGGATGAAACCAACATCGCCGACGCATTCCGTTTTGCCGCGGCAAAGGTTCCGCCGGAATATGTACCGCAAATCGTGATTCTGTCCGACGGCAACGAAACATCGGGGGACATTCTCGAGACGGTACGCCGCGCCGGAGTTCCGGTTTCAACCGTTCCGCTCCCGGAAAGGATCGAACCGGAAGTTCAGCTTGACGAGCTTCGGGTGCCGCCGCAGGTTCGTGAAGGAGAACCGTTTTTTCTGGAATTGACGATACGGAGCAACCGTAAAACGGAATGCCGGCTGAATGTTTACCGCGATGATTTCAAGGTGATTGAAGAGACGCCGCTACTGGAAATCGGAGAAAATGGGTTCCGGTTCCGCCAGTCGCTGGAAAACCGGAGACAAAGCCGATTCACTGCGGATGTGTCCGCCGCGGAAGACACCCTTCCCGACAACAACAGGGCGGAAGGGACGGTTTTCGTCGGAGGAAAGCCGCGGATTCTTCTGGTCGGGAGCGACACCAAAATGATACGTCATTGGGCAAGTGCCCTTCGTGAACAAAACATTGAAACGGAAATCCGCCCTCCGGAAGGAATTCCCGATTCGCTGGAAAAACTGGAGAATTTTGATGCGGTTGTCTTTTCCGATGTTCCCGCCGTGTCGCTGTCGCCGTTTCAGATGGAAATGATTTGTCGTTATGTACGTGACCTCGGCGGCGGTTTTCTGATGCTCGGCGGAGAAGAGTCGTTCGGTCCGGGCGGTTATTCCCAAACGCTGCTGGAAGAAATTCTGCCGGTGCGATGCGTCGCCGAAAAAGAAAAGGAAAAGCCTGCATTAGCGATCTGTCTTGTGATCGACCGTTCCGATTCCATGAAAGGCGAGAAAATGGAGATGGCGAAAGACGCGGCTCAATCTGCGGCGGAACTCTTGTCTCCGAATGACTTTGTTTCGGTGATTGCGTTTGATGACGGCAGTCACCTCATTTGCCCGATCCAAAGTGCGTCGCAAATCAACACGATCCATTCCGGAATTGCCGCCATTGATTCCGGCGGCGGGACGAATATTTATCCGGCACTCCGCGAAGCGTTCGGCGAACTGAATCGTATCGAGGCCAGGCTCAAACATGTGATTCTGCTCACCGACGGCTATAGCGGCACCGGAGATTATGACGGAATCATGCGTCAAATGACGGATTCGCGGATCACGGTGTCAACCGTGGGGGTGGGGGAGGCGGATCACAATCTTCTCAAACGTCTTGCGGAACTCGGTCATGGAAGGTATTACGCATGCCGCGATCCGCAGAACATTCCGCAGATTTTCGCGAAAGAAACCGTCACCGCAAGCAAAACGGGACTTAAGGAAGAACCTTTTCTGCCGCAGCTCATCACGCCGACGGAGGTTTTGGCGGAGGTGCCGTTGACAGCCATGCCGCCGCTGCTTGGTTTGAATGTGACCGGTCCGAAGCCGACAAGTCAGGTGATTCTGGCCTCGGAAAGCGGTGAACCGCTGTTGGCATGGTGGCGCTACGGACTGGGAATGTCGGCGGCGTTCACGTCGGACGTCAAGAGCCGTTGGGGAGCGGAGTGGCTCGTGTGGTCCGAGTTTCCGGTGTTCTGGGGACAGGTGATGCGTCACATCATGCGGTCTGCCGAATCACGTGACGCGGAGATCGCCGTGACACGCCGGAACGGTTTGATACGTATCACCATTGATGCGGTCAACGATGCCGGAGAGTTTCTTAATCAGGCGAACGGCAATGTCACGGTGATTTCGCCGGATTTGTCGCAGAGGATGTTCCCGTTTTCGCAGACTTCACCGGGACGTTACGAAGCGGATGTGCCGGAAAGTCCGGAGCGGCTTGTGTGTGTCATGTCGCTGAGTGTCGGAGAACGTACGGTTTTTCGGCAGACTCGCGGCATTGCCACAGGGACTCCCGAGGAATGGCGGCTCCAGCCGACCAATCATGATTTGCTCAGACAGCTCGCGGAAATGTCCGGCGGTGCGTTCGATCCGCCGCCGGAACAGCTGTTTGACAGGGACACATCCTGCATCGTCTTCCATCCGGTCACGCTGATCCCCTATCTGTTGACGGCCGCCGCGTTTTTGTTTGTTGCGGAGGTGTTCCTCCGCCGCGTGGATTTGCAGAGAATCCTTCATCAATGACGCAGAAACCGCGCAGCACATATTCCAACCACAGCTTCGTCGGCCGTCTGCGTCATTCCGGTTCCACTGTTATTTGTTTCCGGAGGAAGACGCCTGCGTTGCGGTGCGTTTTGACTTTTTCTTCGCTTCCGTCAGCACGATACCGACATCAATATACTGTCCGCCGTCGTTCTGACGGCAACGGACGGCGAGAGTGTTTGTCCCTTTTTTCAACGCTTTGAGAAGCTGCGGCGTCTTCACGATTTCGTAACCTGTTAACCATCCGCTTCTCGTAGTGATCAGTTCGCCGTTGAGATACACTTCGACATCTTCATCGTGGTGCATGGAAAGGACCGGTTCGGTTCCGGCGGGAATTTCGCCGTTCCACTCAAAGATACGCCGCAAACGGATCTTTTTCGTGTTCCATTCCGTGCCGATGATTGCACCGGGAGTCTCCTTTGTCCCGAAACCGGCAAGACCTTCTTTCCAGCCGGAATCGTCAAAATCCGGCCGTTCCCAACCTTCGGCGGCGTCTTCGGTCATGTAACGCCAAGCCGTTTTACCCCTCTGAGCCGTCGGGACGATGACAGCAACGACTTTTCCCGGCAACGTGATTTCCGCCCATTTCCCTGCGACATCGGCTCCCTCCTTTGCCTGGGCTTTCCACAGTTCTGCGTTTTTCAGCATTGGAGCCCAAAAACCGCCGATGACACTCCGGGCTTGAAAACCGCGATGCTTCGCCGTGTCGGTAAAATACCAATCGGAAAGCGGAACCCGTTTGTCTGTATTGTTGAGGAAGCCGATCACCGATTTGACGAAAACATCAAAATCCTCGCGGTTGTTTGTCATTGCGGCAATCCAGAGAATCCAGTCGTTTTTTGTGTAGAGCGACCGGTTGTCAAGCGGCAAACCATACGGCTGCATTTTCGTTTTATAAAAAGCCAGTTCCTTGTCAATCACTTCGCGCGGGAACAGTTTCAAACCGAGAATTTCGTTCCACATCAGGTTGTACTTCATGCTCCAAGTTCCAGGCTTGTCAAACGCCAATTTGGTATGATCGTCTTCGGTTGCCTCTTTAACCCATCGGGCGGCAAATTCTTCGGCGGCTTTCCGGTATTTTGCGGCGGATTCTTTTTCGCCGAGCTGTTCGGCAAGTTGAGCGTAACAGCCAAGTCCGATAATTGCTTTGGCGGAAAGATTGATATTGTGCGCCAAATGCCCTGCGAAGTCGTCGGTACAAAGCTGATTTTCGGGGTCGTAACCTTTTTCGAGCAGATATTCCGCCCATTTTGTAAGAATTGTCCAATGTTGTTTGGCGTAATCGGCGTTTTCTTCGGCAAACGCAAGAGCGGCAACCTGAATCAGCATGTTGGCGGATTCTTCAACCGGCATTTGGTTTTTTTCACTGGTTTCACCGCCGCCGTAAGTTTGACCGGTGGCATGCGGATACGTTCCGAGATCATGCGGAGCAAACGGAAACTTCCAACGCGGACTTGCTCCGTAATCGAGAATCGGTTGGAGTGTTGCTTTCATCAAAGCGGGGCTGTAATACAACAGCATCGGACTGGCGGGATACATCACGTCAACCGTTCCGATACTGCCGTTACTGAAATTCTCCTTCGAAAACATCAGCGGCATCCCGTTGGAGTCGGCGACGATCTTTTGCGCTCCCAGCGACTGCCGATAAGCCAACGCACAAAGTTTCGCGTAATCCTCGACATTAGCTCTTGAGTGGGCGAGAAAATCTAGGTTAAAATTTTCACATTTTAAGAGGGCAGGTTTCTCTTCTTTTGGTAAGAAGAAAATCTCTGTTTTTGCGAAGGAATCAAACGCATCAACCCATGCTTCGATAATCATTTTTTCAGTGGTTTTACCGTTGCGTTTCCACCACGGACGAAGAACATCTTCAAAATACCGGATACTGTACTCGTCGTCATAAGCAAGAATTAACCTTGCTGTAATGCCGGAACGAGGCTCTTCCGTAAAACCGGTAAATGCAATGACAGTGCCATTGGCTTCAACGGAGATGTCTTCGGAATAAGGTGATTTTGCCGACACATTTTCAACAAACAATTTTCGAAAAGATTCGCCATTGCCGGCAACCATATTGAATTCAGTCTTAACGTTCGCAAAACCTTCCATGCTGTCAATGGGTACTTCCATTCGATAATTCATTGGTACTCTAAATGGATAATGCGCCGAAAGGATGAGATGTCCCCAGTCGATACGAACATTATCGCCTTTCCTGCCGAGAACATTTTGTTCAACAGTTCCAAGTTTGATTGTTGCAGTGCCGGGAACATCAAGTTTGCTCCATTGAATTTTCTGCTCCGGCGTATTCACGGCGATTTCGGCACCGGCATCAAAGTAAAACGCCATTTTGAGGGGCATACCGTCTTTTGTTATCGCTCGGCAAGTGATATATGTTACGGGACGTGAAAGCAACTCTAAATCGGACGGTACTACCGGAGTTGTGAAACGTAAGTCAATTTGGGCTTCATCACACCCAAAAAAATAGACAGTTTCCGTTGGCAATACGATAACATCTTTTTGTTCCATTGCGGGTACGTCTTTGGGTTCGGCACCCATGAGGCGGTAGGTTTTGCCGTTGATGCGGATCATGCAATGGAGCGGATGTTTTGCTCCCGTCCAGTGAACCGTTTCGGCGTCGGTGAGTTTGTCGGCGGGTGACCAGATGCTAAAATACGGGTCATGCACCACCAACGGTACCGACGGCGGACGGAATACGACCGGCTCCGCCGCGAAAACGGACACGGCGGGAATCGCTACGGCAAAACATACGGTGAGAAATTTTTTCATCACATTTAACATGGTAGACTCATCTCCTGATAAGAGGGTTGGTGATTCCGGTGACACATCAATACACCGGCTGACACGGCGAAGTTTTTGATTTCAATCCCGTCCTTCGCAGGATTTTTGCATCACGAGTTCCGCAAAAAACACAACAGCAATTGTCACGTTGCTCCTCTGTTTTGTCAAGAGAGACAACACGTGTCAGATTATTATAGCGGAACCGCTTTGGGAATCAAGCTCAAAATTCGGCCGGGGCCGCTTCACTTCACTTGCCGTAACAGGCATCATTGAAATTTCACTGATCAACCCAGCGGCGGAACCAAAGTTCCAGAATAAAGAGTGCCCAAATCCGGTAAGCATGGTCGAACCGGCCGGCAAAATGATCACGCAGAAGCGTTTCGATTCCTTTTTTCTGAAACAGTCCCCGGTTGAACGTCCGTGAATCGAGCAACACCTCCTGAACGGTTTCCCGAAGCGGACCGCGAAACCAGTGATCAATCGGGACCCCGAAGCCCATTTTTCCGCGGCGTTCAATGTCTTTCGGCAGAAGATGCTGAAATGTTTTGCGGAGAATGAACTTGCCGCGGTGTCCGTGAATCTTGCAGTGAATCGGAAGTTTCGCCGCCCACTCCGCAATCCGGTAATCCAGCAGCGGCGCACGGCACTCCAGAGAGTGCGCCATTGACGCAATGTCCACTTTGGTCATGATGTCGCAGGGAAGATACGTTTGCATATCCACGAACGAAATACGGCTTACCGCGTCGCGCTGCACACAGCAGGACTCCGCCTCAAGAAGGAAGTGAAGCGGGTCATGGCCATTGAGTTGTCCGCGAAAATCCGGGGTGTAAAGTTCTTCCAGACGCCGCGTGTTGTTGAAAACGGCAATCCACTGCAAATACCGTTCCATGGGTTTCATGGCGAGAGCTTCAAGAAAACGCTTGAACCTTCGGAGAGACGAACGCTGACGTGTCGAGACGGGAATCGCCGCCCGCACCGGACCGGCAAGAAAACGCCTCACAAAACAAGGAAGCAGATCGGCACGGTTGGCCAATTGTATGGCACGGTAGCGGTCGTACCCGGCAAAGAGTTCGTCTCCGCCGTCTCCGCTTAACGCCACAACCGCTTCCCGGCGTGTTTCCCGTGAAAGATACCACATGGGAATCGCGCTGGAATCCGCGAACGGCTCGTCATAATGCCAGATGAGTTTCGGCAGAATGTCGTGAATGTCCGGCGTGACAATGAACTTTTGATGCCGCGTTCCGAACCGGTTTGCGGCACTCTCGGCATAGGCGGTTTCGTCATATTCTTTTTGCGGAAAACCGATGCTGAATGTGCGGATTTGCCGGGTGCTTTCCTGCTGCATGATTCCCGCCGTGATTGAAGAATCAATTCCTCCCGACAAAAACGCACCGACCGGGACATCGCTGCGGAGCCGTATTTTCACGGCGTCTGTGACGAGTGAACGCAGTTCTTCCGACCATTCTTCCGGTTTCAAACGATGTTCTTCGCTGTTGAAATCCATGTTCCAGTACCGCTTTACGATGAAATAATTATTTTCCCAAACGGCAAAATGTCCCGGCGGAAGCTTGGAAATTCCGCGAAAAATGGTTTTCGGATGCGGTATGTACTGATAGGTCAGATATTCGTCCACCGCTTCAGGATCCACTTCACGCGGCACATTCGGTACTTGAAGAATGCTCTTCATTTCACTGGCAAAAAGGAGCCGTCCCGGTTCGTGACAGTAAAAAAGCGGCTTTTTTCCGATACGGTCGCGGGCCAGAAAAAGTTTACGTCTTGAAGCGTCCCAGACGGCAAAGGCGAACATTCCATTGAGCCGGTGAAGCATCGTTTCGCCGTATTCTTCGTAGAGATGAAGCAAAACCTCGGTATCGCTCTGACTTTTGAAACGGTGACCGCGGGCGAGCAATTCCTGACGCAACGGCTCAAAATTGTAAATTTCGCCGTTAAAGACAATCCAGACCGTGTCATTCTCGTTGGACATCGGCTGGTGTCCCTGCGGGGACAGGTCGAGAATGGAGAGACGGCGGTGACCGAGTGCCATGCCGTTTCGCCAATACGTGCCGCGATCATCAGGGCCGCGATGTCCGAGTACATCGGTCATTTTGTCGAGCGTCTGAATGTTCACCGCTTTGGACGCTTCCGTCCAGAGAACTCCGCAGATTCCGCACATAAGTCATCCATTCAATAATATTCTGCCGACGGGGAATTATACATTGCGGAGAAAAAATGTCCACACGACGGCAGAATTATTGCAATCGTTACAATTCCTCTTTTTCCGACCGGCCATGAATTTTATACCTTTTATTTCTACTCATCCGAAAAAAAATAGCATCTCCTCAAAAATTTATCCTATTGTTTGTTCAGATTGATTGACGGAAATGGAGGCAAATATTTCCATGTCGGCAGTATCAACCCCATTAAGGAAAATTTGTCCGTTTACGTGCTAAACTTCCACAAAGGTTTTGAATGATGTTCCTTTATAATAATGATTTCAGACAAAGGAATCACGGCAAAAGGATAAAATATATGAAAAAACCTTGCATTACAACCAGATAAAGAAAAAGGAGAAATGAATGTTTAACAGATTACGAATTGGTAAAAAATTGATTCTGAGCTTCGGAATCGTCATCTTTTTACTGTTGGCCATCACGATTGTGACCGCTTACAGTTATCTATCGATCATGACTTCGACAGAACGGATCACACGGCAGATTGACGCGGCCACTGATATCAGCAGCGCGATGGAACTCGCTCACAAAATGCAGAGCGATGTTCTTGTTTATATGAACACGCATGACCCGAAACTCTCAAGCCTCTATGACAGTGAACTCAAAAGCACAGTGGAAATGATTCAGAAGGTCAAAAGCGACAGTGACAGTCAGGACAAGCTCGGCCTTTGCGAGAAAATTCTGACTTCGCTCGAAGAGGCAAAAACAGGGAAAACGGCCTATCTTGCTCAAGAGGAAAAAGTGGCTTCCGCACGGAAAGAGTATCTTGACACCTACGATCAACTTGTCAATATCATTCGAAAAACAACCACTTCCGTCAATGACCTCATTGCCAAGTCCGTGACGGAAAATGCCGACGGGGAATCGCTGGTCGCCCTTCCGAAACATGAGGTGGCTGATTTACTGCGTCAGTGTGACGGATTTCTCGGCAACATTGCATTAAGCCGCGTGAATATTGCGACCGCCTGGAATGAGCAGGAACGTGAAGATGAAACCAAGGAGTTGCAAGGGAATTTCCAAAAACTGAAATCCCTCATTGAAGAAGTCAAACCGCTTCTTCCCGAAGGGGAAATCTCAAAGCAATTCGCTCAGTTTACCGAACTTTTTAATAACTGGGTGGGAATGGGCGCCCGTTACATGGATCAGCTCAAAAATTTTGACAACAGTCAGAAATCTCTTCTGACTCGCATTGAGGATGCCGTGGCTCAAAGCAGTGAACTCAGCAATGTTGTTGCCAAAATCAGTGCGGAAGAAGGACTCAAGCAGCGGAATGTCATCGCGGTTTCAAAATACGCCGCTTACGCCGCTTCGGCGATTGCCATTCTCGTAGCGGTTGTGATGGGATGTTTGCTGGCTCGTTCCGTGGCCGGAGGAATTTCGGGAATTGTGGAAATCTTCCGTAAAATCACGGGCGAAGGAGATACTGAAGTGACAATCAGCGACACTTATCTGAAACGCGGTGATGAAGTCGGGGAACTTGCCCAGCAGGCCAAAGCGATCATCAACGATTATCATTCCATTACGGAAGTGGGACAGTCCGCCGGACGCGGTGACTGGACCTACAAGGTGAAAATCAAGGGGGAAAAGGACGCGATGAACAAGAACCTTGCCGTCATGTTCGACCAGGTGAATGAAGTGTTGAGTCAGGTCCGCGGCGCCGTTCATCAAGTCTCCACAGGGGCCTCGCAGGTTGCCGCGACCAGTGAATCGCTCTCCCAAGGTGCGACGGAATCCGCTGCAAGTCTTGAAGAGATCACTTCTTCCATGACCGAGATGGGAACGCAGACTCATCAGAACGCTCAAAACGCCGCCGAAGCGAGCAATCTTGCCAAAGACGCAAGCACGGCCGCCGGAAGCGGTCAGGAAATGATGAAGCAGATGATCAACTCAATGGAACAGATCACGAAAAATTCACAGGATGTCCAGAAAGTGATTAAAGTCATTGACGACATTTCGTTCCAGACGAATCTTCTGGCTCTTAATGCGGCGGTGGAAGCGGCTCGTGCCGGTGTTCATGGAAAAGGATTTGCCGTCGTCGCGGAAGAGGTGCGGAACCTTGCCGCGCGGTGTGCGAAAGCCGCCGGGGAAACAACTCAAATGATTGAGAACAACAACCGTCAGATCAACGACGGAGCGGAAATCGCTCAGAGAACGGCGGAAATGCTTGACCAGATTGTTTCCCATGTTTCCAGCACCACCAACCTGATCAATGAAATCGCCACCGCCAGTAACGAACAGGCACAGGGTGTCAATCAGGTTACGCAGGCGTTGCAGCAGATTGATACCGTGACGCAACAGAACACCGCCAGTGCGGAAGAGTCGGCGAGTGCGTCGCGTGAGATGAGCGATCATGCCGCACGGCTTCAGGAAGTCGTGGCACGTTTCAAACTCCGCGGAACACAAGCGGCCGGAAAATCCATTCCGACAACATCCGAAGCGAACAATTTTCGGAGTAGGACACCTTCTCCGATACGTCCGGCAGTGAAAAAGACGGTTCAGAAATCCGCCTCTTTCGGTTCTTCGGAAGACAATTGGGGCGGCGGAAATTCGTCCGTTGCGGTCGCGGAAAGTGATTACAACTTCAAACTTGACGACAGTGAATTCGGTCGGTATTGATTGACCTGTCGGAAGGGAAGATAAACTTCTCTGTGCCCTTTGTCAAAGAGACGTTGTGTGATACAGCGTCTCTTTTTTTGAGAGTGTTTACCTAAATAGAGATAGAATCTTTTCCTGAAGCAGCGAGAAGCGGTTGGTGGTTGTGACAGTATGCCAAATACGCAGAGACAGATCAACCATGAACTCTTTTTTCGAAAC
>JAISQK010000094.1 GCA_031274255.1 Planctomycetaceae bacterium
GTTTAAGGAACTGTTTTCAACTGATTTTGAAATGGTTTATATCTTTCCGTGACTTTTGTATTCAGGTATTTTCCACTCGCTGCGTCACACTTATTCTTCCGTTTCGGGTTGGCGGCCGGCGATTTGGTGCTCGTAGGCTTCCAGCTCCGTTTCATGACCGCGATCACCCTGTTGTTTCATCCATTTGGCAAGTCCCGCTTTTAACGTTGACAAAATCTCTTGGTTTTCAGGACGGTCGGCAATATTTTTTAATTCCCAAGGATCGGAATCGAGATGATACAATTCCCATTCGGGGCGTTTAACGTAACGTTCCGCTTGCTCCTGAGCGAATTGATCACCCGCTTTCCCTTTCTGAACCCAGGATCGGAAAACTGCATCTTTTTTGGTTACTACATTTTGAAACTCTTTATCGTGATGAATATTATAAATCAGCTTCCAATGTCCATCGGTTACGGCGCGGGACGCATAAGCCGGCGGTCCTTGATTGATTCCGCGTGCCGTGTGCTGTGCAAAAGCGTAATCACGCAAGACCGTCTTTTTACCCGAAAGAACATCCGTGAAACTTTTACCGTCAACCCCTTCGTTACCGAAGGCATCGGCACGGCCGGTTTTTAATGCAACCGGATCACCGCCTGCTAATTCAATCAGTGTGGGAACAAGATCAACATATTGAACAATCGCGGCGTTTTCCGAACCGGGTTTGATATGACCGGGCCAACGGGCAATGGCGGCAACACGGATTCCAACATCATATAACGTCCATTTGCCATGCGGCAGACTGTTGCCCTGTTCACTGAAGAAGAAAATGAGCGTGTCGTTTGTATGCCCCGTTCTTTCAATCAATTGGACAACCTGTCCGACCTGCCAATCAAGATAAGTGATTTCAGCATAATATTTCACCAACTCCTCCCGTGTTTCGGGAGTGTCCGCGAAATAAGGGGATAATTTGATTGAAGCGGAATCGTACACACCGGCGTCACCTTTATTGTGCGGACCGTGCGGCTCATTTGAAGCGACGTATAACAAAAACGGTTTCTCGCCCGATTCTTTGACAAAGTTTTCCAGTTTTTGCAATTCATTCGGATTTTTGTTATCGTTTTGTTCAATTCCTTTGAGGAACAAATCAAACGGATAACTTTCACGCGGCGCAAAATGCGTCTTTCCGACACAGGCGGTTCGATAACCGAGCGGCTTGAGATAGGTTGGGAGCGATTTGACGCCGGAATAAACTTTGGCGTGATTCGGATACGCACCATTGCGAACCGGATACATTCCGGTCAGCAACGCCTGCCGTAACGGAGAACAGACGGCTGCCGGTGAATAGAACCGCGTCAACCGCAAGCCTTCATTGGCAAGCCGGTCAAGATTCGGCGTCTTGACATTGGGACTGCCGTTAAAGCCGTAGTCATGAAACGACGAATCGTCGCCAATGATAATGACAATATTGGGAGGCCGTTTGCCGTCCGGTTTTTTCGCTGCATTCTCTGCTGCGCAAACGGCATGTATCAAAGTCAGAGATACGCTGAGAGTTAAAATCCCAGTAAAAATCAATACGGTTCTTTTTTGAAAATAGCGGGTCATATAACAATTTTTCTTTTTTACCGTTGCCGGTAGCGGGTTGTGTTGGAAACAAGTCAGGAAGCCGTTATCAAGATCAACAGATTGCTACGGTAATTTCCATAGCAAATCTGTTGTTCGTTTTAGTGTTTGGAACAATTCCCCAATCATTGCCGTGTTTTCAGGAGTGATGGGAAACTGTCAGTGTGTTTTTGGGTTACTCCGATAATTCGGATTCGGTTCTGGCAGTACGGCATCCGTTTCTTCTAAAAACGTATTCAACAGTTTTTTCAATGACACGACCTTATCAGGGTGTTCCGCTGCCAGGTCGTGAGATTCCGAAATATCGTCTTTCAGATTGTAAAGTTCATACTTATCCGTTAAATCATCGTTTTTACTGTAGAAGCGTAATAATTTCCAATCGCCCTGTCTCACAAAAGAACCGGCGTTGTTATCGCCGCCGGCTGTTCCATGCGGAAAATGAGAGTAGATTTCACGGTTCAGTTTTTCTCCTTTGAGAGCGGGCAGAAAACTGATTCCGTCGAATTTCTGATCTTTTTCCGGTCTGAGACCGAGTATGTCAAGAAATGTCGGATAAAAGTCAATACTCTGGACGAGTTCGTCGTTCACGGAGTCCGCCTTGAAATGATTTGCCCAGGCGATGATGAGCGGTTCACGCACGCCGCCTTCATAAACGGAACCTTTTCCGGCACGGAGCGGAACATTGGACGTAATGTCCGGTTCGTTCGGATCACGATGTGTGATCTTTCCTCCGTTGTCCGAAAAGAAAACAATAATCGTATTATCCGTCAAATTGAACCGATCAAGCGTATCAAGCAAACGTCCGACAGCATCATCCAATGAGTGAATCATTGCGGCATAGAGCGGATTTTTATGCGGTTTTGACGGATCAACTTTCGATTGGTACTGTTCAATCAATTCCTCTTTCGCCTGCCAGGGACCGTGAACCGAAAAAGCCCAATAGTTCAAAAAGAACGGTTTGTCTTGATTTGTTTCAATAAATTTGACGGCTTCATTCGCCATGCGGTCCTCAATATGTTCCTTCGGTTCATTGGCTTTGAAGGAGAGGTCAGGAGGAAATTTCCATGGAGCCAAATATCCCGGCGGAGACGCTAAAAATGTATGGGGAACATCAACATCAAACCCTTGATGAAGCGGATCATACGGTTCGCGTCCGAGATGCCATTTTCCGAAATGACCTGTCACATAACCGGCATCATGAAGTGATTCCGCCAGGGTCCGGTATTCCTGTTTAAGCCGGGTCAGGGAAACCGCACGGCGATACGGAAACCGCGGCGGTTCCTTTTCGACAAGACCGCGTTTTTCCACAATCACTTCCTCGACATGGCATACAGGTTGCGTGATGCCGATCCGGGCAGGCCAAAGACCGGTCATAATACTGGCGCGGGTGGGGGAACAAATCGGGCTGCCTGCGTAAGCATTGGTAAAACGAACGCCGCGTTCGGCAAGCCGTTCAATATTGGGCGTTGGATAGAAACTGCTTCCATAAGGTTTTGTATCCGTCCAACCCAAATCATCCGCCAGAATGAAAACAATGTTGGGGCGTTTGGATGTTTCCGCTTGTAAAACAGGCGAAAAAACAGAAACGACCGGCAAAAATAATAAAAATACGGTAAACATCAGCTTTTTCATAAAAATTCTCCGTAAAAGTTGTTCTAATTTCAGGTGTTTGGTCTATTTTCAAATCACAATGTTCCCATCGCCACGAAAGCAACAGGAAATATCGGTGTATGGTATGGTAAGTGAGTTGCGTTTTTATCACGGCAAAGCAATTGTCCGTTTCAACTCTTTTGACAATTCGTCAATAATCGCAGCGTTTTCAGGATGATTGACAACATTGATGTTTTCACGCGGATCGGTCTGATGGTCGTACAGCATACGTGAAACCAATTCACCGCCGCCTTTCTTGTCCCGGAATTCGCTGTAGCGGTACCGACCGTCAAAAATCGTGTCGCCTGCTCCATAACGTCCGGCCGCATACAATTTATCAGGAACAATTTTTTTCTCAATCAATGGGATCAGACTTTTGCCTTGCAGTTGCTCTTTTTGCGGTTCAGGAAGTCCTGCCAGTTCGTTCAATGTCGGATAAATGTCGATAAACTCAACCGGCAGGGAAAAACGCTTCGCCTCTTTCTGACCGGGTAATCGGAGGATGAGCGGTGCGTTCATCGTGTTTTCAAACACGGCGACTTTCGACCACATTGTATGTTCACCCAGATTCCAGCCGTGATCGCCCCAGAGAACAACGATGGTATTGTCCGCAATGCCGAGCGATTCCAATTCATCAAGCAAACGGCCTATCAGTGAGTCTGTGTAACTCACTGCAGCATAATAACCGTGAATCAAATTTTTTGCCGTTTCATCGGAAATTTTTTCATTCCCTTTGGGAATATTCGCATAATTCCTCAATTCACTAAAATTGTGAACCGCTTCGGCGGGAGCATCTTTCGGTATGTAACGAAAATTTTCCGGCAATACGATGTCTTCTTCCTTGTACAAATCCCAGTATTTTTTCGGAGCGACAAAAGGAAGATGCGGCTTCACAAATCCGACGGCAAGCAAAAACGGTGTTCCATCGGACTGATTCGCTTTTGCAAGTTTTCGAAGATCATTCAGACTCTTTTTCAGAGTCTTTCCGTCACGATAAAAATCATCCGCAACATCAGCGGACTCCCATGCCGGACCGCGGGCGTCCGGTTTGCCGTTTTTCAATTTATTGACCCTTGTTTTATATTCACGGTCTTTTTCGAGGGCTTTTTGTGATTCTTCCAGAGCATAACCCGGACCGTTCGGACGCCATGCCGGTTGACTCCAACCGTCGTTGTGATCCTCCGGATGATGATAAACCTTGCCGTTGTTGACGGTCGTGTAACCGTGATTCTTGAAATGCGTGTTCAGCGGAATCGCGTTCGGAGCGTCTTTGGAAGCATAAACATCCGCGCTGACGAAGCGATTGTATTTCGGACGTGTTCCTGTCAATAATGCGGAGCGGGACGCGCCGCAGACGGAAACCATGCAATAGGCATGTTCAAAGACAACCCCTTGTGACGCCAAACGGTCGATATTCGGCGACTTAATCCGCTCCTTTCCGTAACATCCCAGTTCAGTGCGCAAATCATCAACCGCAATAAAAAGAATGTTCGGTTTATCCGGTTTACTGTTTTCCGCCGTATGAACAACATTTGCCGACAGTAAAACGGCAACGGGGAAGACGTAGAATGACAGGTTTGTTAAAATAAAATTTTTCATTGAGAATTCTCCTTTTCCCGTTTTTTTTGGTTTTCGGCAATACGTTGTTGTCTTTGCCGTAATTCTTGAATTTTCTCTCTTGAATACGGTTCCGCGTTAACGGTTTCAAGATAATTCAAGAGAATATTTTTTAATTCGTTCAGTTTTTCCGGTTCTTTTTCGGCAAGATCATTTTGTTCGCCGATGTCTTTCGTCAGATTGTACAAAAACGTTTTATTTTTATTCCAATCATGAAAAATTTTATAATCGCCGGAACGAAAGGCGGAAACGCTTTTGTCGGGACGGTGAAATACCAGGCCCGGTACAGATCGTTTGACTTCGCCTTTTCCTTCCAACATTAACGTTTTGATACTTCCTCCGTCGATTTTTTCACCGGAACTTGCAAGAGAGGCAACATCACCTCCCGCCAAATCAACAAAAGTCGGCAACAAGTCGTAGTGGGCAACCGGCTCGTGACACCATGAATTGGCGGCGATACCAGGACCTTTGACGATGAACGGTACACGGATTCCTCCTTCACGAAGTTCCTGTTTGTAACCGAGAAGCGGATAATTCGGCGATTGCGGAGCAAGATTTTCACGACGCTGGATACCAACATGTTGATGCGGCGAACCACCGTTGTCCGCTCCAAGTATGATATATGTTTTTTGGGCAATTCCCAATGTTTCAACAGCATCTAAAACCTGACCGATTCCTTTGTCCATCTCTTCCACCATTGCAGCAAAAATCGGTGGAAAATCACGCGGCGGCGTTCCTTTTTGCTCATATTTTTTTGCCGCTGTTTCCGTCGCTTGAAGTTGATAATGCGCGGCGTAACAACTCAACTGCAGATAAAAAGGGTTTCCTGCCTGTGTCTGCCGTTCCATAAATTCAATAGACCGTTTCACCAAACTGAACATCAATTTCGGATCATCGTTTGTTGCAGAAGGAAACTGTTTCAGATCAATTTTTTCACCATTGTTGCTGTTGCCCGTCAGATTCCCTGTATCTCCGTCACTTTCATCATAACCGACTTCATCGGGCTTGGCGATCATCTGTTCTCCCCATTTGCCGAAATGAACGCAGCGATAGTTAGGATTGACTTTTTTGAGTGCCTGCGGGATGGTCAAATAGTTACGGGGATCAAATTCGCTTTTGAATTCGGAACCGCGGGTTCGTGCCGTAGTCATTCCGACCAACAAAGCGCGGCGTGTCGGCGTACAAATCGGAGCCGGTGCGTAACCGTTGGAAAAACGCCGTCCTTGCATTGCCAGCCGTTCCATTGACGGTGTTGAAAAATAAGGTTCTCGTGAATAGGGTTGATCGGGATGCATTAACACCGAACTTTCCGACCAACCCTGATCGTCCGTCAAAATGAAAATAATGTTCGGCGGATGACTTTCCGCTCCATAAATTCCAACATTGATCAGTAACAACACAATGACGGTTACCACCAAACGTTTCATATTCTTTGCCTCCCTTGTAGTAAAATTTGTATCTTTCGATCAATCATTGAAATCGCCCCAGACTTCTTTCGGTTTGAAATCATCCGGTTTCGGCTTGTTCAGTGGAGAAACCGCTTCCTGAGCATATATTTGATAACGTTCCAGAAGTTCTTTCAACTTTTCCGGTTGTGACGCCGAGAGATCATTTTTTTCTCCCGGATCGTCTTTCAGATGGAACAGTTCCTTTTTCGTCTGCTCCGGTTTATCAAGGTTGGTCAACACGATCTTCCAGTCGCCGACACGCAATGCTCCCCGGTTTTTTTCGGCATTAATCAGAATTTCTGTTCTTGCGTACGATTCGTTTCTGAGAAGAACATTTTTCAGATCGAAGCCGTCAAGCGGTTGTTTTTGTTCGTGGGACACTCCGGCAATGCCAAGCAAAGTCGGATAAAGATCAACGATGTGAATCGGTTGTTCGGAAATTGTTCCGGGTTTGATTTTTCCCGGCCACACGGCAAAAGCGGGAACACGTACACCGCCTTCGTACAAGGTGCCTTTACCGGCGCGAAGCGGACCGTTATCCGTCACCTCTTTCGGACGAGGTCCGCCGTTGTCGCTCGAAAAGAAAATGACCGTATTGTCCAATACCCCTTTTTCTTCAAGGGCTTTATAAACTTTTCCGATATTGAGGTCCATTGAGGAAACCATTCCGGCATAAATTTTTCTCTGCTCTTCAAGATGGTGATATTGCGAGTTCAGTTTTTTATTCGGCGTTTCCTGATAGGGAGCGTGGACGGCATTGAACGGCACATAAAGGAAAAGCGGTTGTTTTGTATCGTCGTGATTTTTGATAATCTGAACAGCTTCGTCGGCGATCAGGCGTGTCGAATAGCCGGTTTCACGCACGGGTTGTCCGTTCCGATGCCAGTCAAGCCCGCCATTGTGAGTGTGTTCATAATAATCAATCGCTCCGAGATACAAGCCGTAATGATAGTCAAATCCCCGCTGCAACGGAAGATATTTCTTTTCCGTTTCGCCGAGATGCCATTTACCTGTAATCGCCGTGTAATATCCCGCATCATGCAGGGCTTCGGCTAATGTCCGTTCATTGGCGGACAGACCGTAATCAGAATGATAAAGAATCACACCGGTCTGTAAACCATATCGGATCGGATAGCGTCCGGTCATCAGGGCGGCACGTGTAGGCGTGCAAAGCTGTTGAACATAGAACTGTTCAAACTTTATTCCTTGTGCGGCAATTTTATCAAGGTTCGGCGTTTTAATTTCCGTACCATGCCAGCCGACATCCGCCCAACCGAGATCGTCGGCAAGGAAAATCACAATATTCGGCTTGTCCGCAGCCTGAACAAACAGCGAGGACAACAAGAACGTTGCAAAAACGGCGATGATTGAAACTGAGAATTTTTTCATTGTATTGTCTCCGTTAAAAATTTTTTCTATTGGATTGGTTGACGCATAAGATTAAAACTTATTTTCGTTGCGCTGTTATAGGTTAT
>JAISQK010000373.1 GCA_031274255.1 Planctomycetaceae bacterium
TTGATCGTAAAGCGGCTGCTGCTCGATATACGGGCACAGAAGGTAGAAGAAGGAAACTTTGTCATAGTTTCCGACACAAAGCGGGGTCAACCCCTGCCGTGTATCATGAAAGTTGTGAACCGCCAGCCCGATTTGCTTGAGATTGTTCGTACACTGCATTCGTCTTGCCGCTTCGCGGGCGGCCTGAACCGCGGGTAAAAGAAGAGCAATCAGGATACCGATGATTGCAATCACCACAAGAAGCTCGACAAGGGTAAAAGCGGATCGGACAGTAAACCCCGACGGGGTAGTGGATTCGGAACGGACAAAAGAGTTTTGGGCAGTGTTTGCAGCATATTTCGTATCGACAGCGTTTCCATCTGCAGCATTGGCTTCTACGATACGGGAAACCGCACAGACTACCCCCCCCCCCTATTTTGACATTTCGGACACAACGTGAATTTTTGCATGGTTTTTCTCCTGTTTGGAAAAATGGTTTGATGACTTTCGAAAACGTTTCACGAAAATTTAACACGGATTGGTACAAATCAACCCGATGACTGTAATTTTAATCGCGACAATTCCCAAAGTCAAGAGGAATTGTCGCTTTTCGGGGAAATTTTCCTGAAATGAGTTGTTTACATTCAATCCAGGTAATTTTGATAGATGTTAAGTGCATAAAAGGGAATTGGAGCACTCCGGTAAACAATGGGGCGGATAGTAATTCTTATTTGAGGAGTGATTTTTGCCTCCCAGCTGCGGGGACAGCCCGATGGATGGATAATCTTTCCATACGCTTTGCGAATGTGCGGTGAAGCGGCACGCTGCCTCTATTTGAGTCACCACTCTCAAAATTCTTAATGTTGCCAAAAGTCACCGGACCGTTGAAATAAATCATCAGACAAAAACTGTTTTCAGGGTTTTTTACCCCTAGCAGAATATTTTCTGTTTGGCATGAAATTTGTGTCTGCTTCAAGATAACGTTTCCCAAATTCCATGTCAACCATTATTCAGGAGTCCTTATGAAAAGCGGTAAATTTCTGTTTCTCAGTTTTGCTTTGATTGTCACTGTTTTCCGTTTCGGCGAAACTGTCAGAGCAGATCTTAATGCCCAGGAAATCGTGAACAGGTATAACAGTGCTTCCGGTGGAACATCCCTTCTGTACACTTACAGTTCAACGGGTAACGAAGTCACCATTTCCCAGCGGTCAGGTTACAATTTTGTGGACACTTCCGCTTACGCTCAAGGTGTCACAGGAAACAGTACCTATTACAAAGCATTCTGCGTTGAACCTACGGGAGGGGTTTCCACCTCCATGGAGGCAAAGCTCAACTATGCCAATGGAAAGAGTCAGACATCGGATGGTTACGCTCTCAGTCTTGGAGCCGCCTACCTGTACAAGGAATTTGCCGTTGGAACACTGGACGGCTTTAATTACACGGACTCAGGGCAACGGTCGAGTGACTCCTACGCGTTACGAGCGGCCATCCGGACACTGATGGGCATCAACCCCATCAGTAACTGGAGTACCAATACCTACCTGTCACAACTGCTTGCGGACAATCCTGATATGGATTATTGGAAACAAATTTATGATCCGGGAAAATACTATGATGAAATCGGAAATTATAGTGTGTTCGTAATGAACTGTTTCATGAATAACGGAGATTCCAACGGTCAGGATTTCCTTTACATCGCCAAAGCGGAAGGCAGCGTTCCTGAACCGACATCGCTTCTGCTCTGGGGCATGGGATCTCTCGGCCTGTTCGGAATAAAGAGAAGCCGGAAACACCGGAAATAATACGCTGCTTTCACACTTCTCTTTATTTTTCCAAACCGAACGAAGCTCTCAATAAAACAGGTTGAAAAGCGACTTTTTCTGCTGAGGCGGTGACGGCGGCGCGAATTTCACGCCGCTTTTTTCCAGAAGTCCGGTGTAATCGGCGGTGATGGCCAGCACTTCGTCAAGATAATTGTCCCGAGTGATCTTGGCCTCGTTGTTGATGATTTTTTCCATGTTGTCTTTTTCCACCTTGTCGGTATTCGACTTGTGTTCCTCATTAAACTTGACCTCATTCAAACTGAGCATTTTGCGGTCTTTGTTTTCCAGATAGGTCTGAATGTGCTTCAATGTTTTCTGAAACTCTTCCGACTGCTGAATTCTTGACTGCGAGGCTTGTTTCAGTGTCGCGATGATGTCCGGCGTAATATAATTGTACGTGGGATAGGAACTTCCCGTGACTTCATCGTAATCAAGCGGATAATCAAGGTCGGCCTCCATGATGTTCTTGTAATGATCCGAAAGGGACGGAATCACGATATCCGCCGCAACACCCTTAATCTGCGGCGACGCACCGCCGGGACGGTAAAACCGCTGAATGGTCATCTTGAGGGAACCGTAATCCTGAGCATTTTGTATTCCCTGAAAAAGTCTTTGTCCGACCTGGCCGACCGCCTGAACCGTGCCTTTGCCGTGTGTGGTGGAGTCTCCGACAATAATACCGCGTTTGTAGTCTTTGATGGCCCCAGCGAAAATTTCACTGGCACTTGCGCTGAATTTGCTGACCATCACCACCAGAGGCCCTGTCCAGGAAACGGAAGGGTCGGGATCGACACTGGGAATCGCCCGTGTGGATTTTCCGTCTCTCGTTTGGACAACGGTTCCGGTTTCAATGAAAAGCCCGACCGTTGTGATCGCTTCCGGCAAGGAACCGCCGCCGTTGTACCGCAAGTCGAGAGCGACGGCATCGACATTTTCCGCAGTGAATTTATCGAGAATCGCCCGCATGTCACGGGTCGTACTTGCTCCGGCGGAACCTCGCTGAGCCGCACTCATGTCGAGATAAAAACTCGGCAGATTGATCACGCCAATGCGGTACGGTGCGCCGTCCGGTTTGGTGCCGACTTCGAAAATTTCCGAATGAGCCTTGCTGTCGGTCAGTTGAACCTCGGCACGGACAATCGCGATAATCTTCTTTTCCCCGTCGGAGGAAAGGACTTCCAGTTTGACGGTCGTGTTGGGTTCGCCACGGATCATCTTGACGACATCGTTGAGTTTCATGTCAACAACATCGACAAACTCACCGTCTTTTCCCTGCGCCACGCCGACAATTTTGTCATCCACTTTGAGCCGTCCGTCTTTTTCCGCCGGGCCGCCGACAACAAGGTTTTTAATGACAGTATAGCCATCCTCCGATGTCAGCGTGGCCCCGATTCCCTGAAGTTTCAAGCCCATAAGAATCTCAAAATTCTTCACGGTTGTCGGCGACATGTAACTGCTGTGAGGATCGTAGGCGCTCGTCATGGAGGAAAGAAACATTTCAAGGACTTCCTCGTTGGTTGTCTGACGTATCCTCTTTTGTAAACTGGAGTAACGCCGTTTAAGCCGCTCTGCCGGATTGTCTTCCGGTTTGCCGGAAATTTCATCATTTTCTTTCGCATCCAAACGGAGTTCCAGAATTTGATATTTGATTCGTTTTTTCCAACGGTCATACGCTTCTTCAGCCGTTTTGGGAAATGTCAGGAGTTCCTTGTCGACGATAATCTCCTCATTTTCTGTAAAATCAAACGGTTTTGACAAAATATCGAACACCATCTCCATTCGTTCGCTGCTCCGTTTGAGGAACGTGTTATAGATGTCGAAACCGATTTGGATGTCCCCTTTGACAAGGTTGGCCGCAAGTTGATCGGCTCCCTGTGTGAAACGGTCAATGTCAGACTGGTAAAAGTAACATTTCAGCGGGTCAAGTGACTCAAGATAAAGCGACAAGGCCCGTTTGGCGATGGTGTCGTCGACCGGTTTTTCCAAAAAATGCCGCTTCGAAATTTCCAGACACACAAATCGGGCGATCAACTTATCTTCGGTACTCGGCGTCAAATCCCCGTTGAGTTCTCCAGGCGTCGTCTGAGCCGCGTTACAGCAAAGATTGCTGAAGAGCAAAAGCACGAACATCAGTATATAAGCTGCGGCAAAAGTACTTCCCAACCGGAAATATCTTAAAGTGTTCCATTTTGTCATAAATATTTGTCCTTGTGTGAAATCTGGTGATTTAAATCATTACATGCCTGACTGCAATACCTGAAGTGTACGTTACCGCCGCAGGAGTTTTCTTGTGATATTCCTGTCGGAATACCGGCAAACCAGTCATTCTACCCGATTTTCGGACATCAATAAATACCTGATTGGCAAATTTTTGAAAAAAGAGACTTCAGAAATAAAGTACACTTAATAATATTGCATTATGAGTAGTTTGCACAAAATAAAAAATATGTTTACCGTATTATTTTTTTCTGAAACGGCTTTCAGGTATGGCAATTTTCACTTTTCTCATTATACTACATGAGGAGTTGTTTAAGTAACGGATTGTTTCCATGACACAAAAACATCCATCAGCGGGAATCAAACGAAATGAAAACCTTACGAAATTTTGCCTTGTGTCTCTATTTTACCTGTTTTCTTTCCGGCAGTGTCCGGTGTGAGGAGGAGTCTGTTTCCGCCGTTTCTTCGGTGAACAGCGAAGTCAGCCCGGAAGTGGAGAAAATCCTGAAGCCGATTGTGTCACTGACCGACGAAAATACGGTGCTGATTGTGCATGTGAGCGTCGATAAGATCGACATCGCTAAAATCAGAACCGGTACGCTCAAGGTGTTGAATCTGATCTTCGGAAAGCTCAAAACCCAGCCGGAACTTCAAAAGACGCTCGAACAGATGCAGCTCAATCCGGAAGAACGATTGAACATGGTGAAAGAACAGCTCGGCATGGCGGAAATGATGGGGCAGGGCTACCTTGACTCATTGAAACAGTGCGGTGTCACCGATGCGTATCTCCTTGTTAACACAAAAGTGATGCAAATGATTCCGGTTCAGATTGTTCTGACCGCCGATCCGCAAAAGCTGGAAGACCTCGAAAATCTTCTTTCTGTGAAAGGTCTGGAGTCGGTGATTGTTCAGAAAAAAGGTTCCCTTTTGGTCATCAATCAAGTCATGCAGGGAGTGGATCAGGCGGCGTTTGAAGAGGCTCTTTCACGAATCGAGCCGACCGGTACCGTGCGCGGAGAACTCGCCGACGCTTTGGAACGGATCAAAAAAGCACCGGTTCAGGCGGTTTTCGCCTTTGATAAAACGCTGGAAATGTTCCTCGGCATGGCGATGCTGGCAGCGGGACCATCGGCACAAAATGTCGATTTGCAAACCGTTACAGACGGAGTGGAGTCGTTGGCACTGGGAATCGACCCGATGCGGTACATTGTCGGACTGTCGGCCAAGTCGTCGTCACCGGATGCCGCCAAAGCACTGCGGACCATGCTTGTTCAACTTCACGGGAAAGCACTGACGGAGCAAGTCAAAACATTCCGGGAACTTAAAATTCCTCAAGCGGCAATCGACCGTGTTACAGAATTTAACAAAAAGTTGCAGAAATTTTATCCCGTTGTGAGAGAGGATAAACTGGAGTGGGTCTTGGTTCCGAATCATATTGAGGAGTATCTGGATATTGTTTTGCCCGGATTGGTCGCAAATTTTCAGATCTATTTTCTTAGTGGGTTGGCTTTTGCGGAACAATACAACAAAGAACAAGGTGCCGTTTCTTCGCCGTTTACGGCACAGCCCTTAACGGAACAGGAGAATCCCGTAACCGCTCCGGCGGCAGCCGAAAAGGACAACGAGGAAGACCCGTTTCAGGAATAATATCCATATGGAATGATGTAAGGCATCCTGTTTCACCGGGTGTTGTCGATACCGGCACAAAAAGTTATCAGAATTTCAAATCATCACAACAGCAAGGACAAGGACAAAAAATATGGAATTTGCAGGTAAAACAGCGTTGATCACCGGTGCGTCCGGAACCATCGGTGCCGGAATTGCCCGGCGTATCGCCGAGGAAGGCGGGAAAGTGTTTCTCACCGACCTGAATCAAAAGAACCTCGACTCTCTTGCGGACGAAATCGGTGACAAGTGTGCGTCGCTTGCAGCGGATTGTACAAAGTCCGCCCAGGTGGAGGCCGTCGTCCGAAAATGTCAGGAAACATTCGGCCAAAATATCGACGTGTTGATTAATGTCGCGGGTGTCACCGGACAGGGCGGTCCCATTGAGGAGATCTCCGAGGAAACATGGGATTTCGTCTATGCCGTCAACTGCAAAGGAACATTCCTTTTTATTAAAAACGTGATACCGGTAATGAAAGCTCAAGGACACGGTGCCATCGTCAATTTCTCAAGCAAGTCGGGCAAAACCGGTTCCGCTCTGATGAGTGCCTACAGTTCCGCGAAGGGGGCGGTCATCACACTGACGCAGGCTCTCGCTTATGAAACGGCGAAGCAGAACATCCGCGTCAACTGTGTTTGCCCGGGCATTACGGAGGCGACCGGCGTCTGGAACAATGTGTCTGCCGATTATGTGACCAACATGAAAATGCCGCATGAAGACATCGTGAAGATTTTTACCGGTAAAATTCCGATGGGACGCCTTGCCCGAATCGAAGATGTGGTCAATGTCACCTGTTTTCTTGCCAGTGACCGTGCCGCTTACATGACCGGTCAGGCGATCAACATCACCGGCGGGCGGGAAATGCACTGAAAAACTTCCGCTGTTCCTGACGGGTTTTCGTTTTTACTGTCCGAGCAGACATCAGCGGACGACGTGAGGAAACGTATCGTTTTATTGCAATGTTTTTGCCGTATCGACCACTACGCGGCAAAGGTGTCTCAAGTCTTCTTCACTGATGATGTACGGCGGCATGAGATAGAGGAGTCTGCCGAATGGCCGCACCCAGACTCCCGCTTCGACGAAATGTTTTTGCAATGCCGCCATGTTGACCGGTGTTTTGGTTTCGATGACACCGATCGCCCCTAAAACACGGACCTCCGCGACACCGGAAAAATCGGACGCTTCCATGAGAGTTTCACGGAAA
>JAISQK010000329.1 GCA_031274255.1 Planctomycetaceae bacterium
AACCGGATCGGACGGTCAAACCCGATGGGGTAGTGGATTCGGAACGGACAAAAGAATCTTTGACATTGTTTGCAGCACTTTTCGCATCGACAGCGTTTCCATCTGTAACACGGGAACCAGTACAGTTTACCCCCCCCCCCCATTTTGACATTTTAAACACGACAACAGTTTTTTCATAAAAACCTCTCTTCACAAACTCAAATTGATTGTAAAATCGTAGCACCAGATAGTCATACTAATCAAAAGAGAAAGAAAAGTCAAGGGACAAAAAAGAAAAAGGGGAAAATTTTTCGACCGCGAGCCACGCTGCCTCTATTTGAGTCATCCCTCTCCTTTTTTACTGTAAAATTTTCTCACAGAAACGCAAAAATTTGACATGACGGTATATAATACCGCCATGTCTGATCCCAAGCGTAAAAAGTCTCAGGCTCACATCAGAATGATACGGATTCTCAAAATGGTCCGTACAGGAAATCACACTCCCGATTCACTGGCTCTGGAACTGAATGTCTCCCGGCGGACCGTCTTTCGCGACCTCTCCGTTTTACGTCAGGAAGGACTCATCAAGGAATATGACGACATAGGCCGGAATTATCGGCTTGATCGCGATTTTTTTCTGCATTCCGCCCATCTTACCTTTCAGGAAGCTCTTGCCGTTCATAAATTGTGTCAGTCTGCGGATGAACATGAAAAAGACTTCACTTTTCGGGAGGTGGCGCGGACAGCAGGAATCAAGATCGCACAAATACTGCCTTATGCCGTACAAAATTATCTCCGGTCGATGGACAATCTCGTCAGCCGTCACGAAGTTCCCAAGCACCATCTCGGTAACAAGTATTACATTTTCGAGTCGCTCCTTGAGGCACTTCACAAACGGAAAGTCGTCCTGATTTCCTACAAAAGTCCGGCGGAACCGCAGTCCTTTGACACAAACATCTCGATTTACTACATTTTTTTTTCGCGGCGGGCATGGTATGCGGTTGCCTTTTCGTCACTGCATCAGGAAATCAGGACGTTTCACATCGGACGGATCATCGAAATGAGAATCCTCGACAGGGACTACACGATTCCTGCGACATTCAACATCGAAAAGTATTTCCGTAATGCGTGGCACATGATTCCGGAGCAGAAAGAAGAAGACACCCTTGTTGTGCTGAAGTTTTCACAGAAAGTGGCCCAAAATGTGTATGAAGTTCTGTGGCACAAAACGCAGAAAGCCTCTTTCGACAGTGAAGGACGGCTCGACTTCCGCGTGACGGTGACCGGACTGAACGAAATTTCCTGGTGGATACTCGGTTACGGCAATGAGGTGGAAGTCATTGAGCCGCTGAAACTTCGGACAATCATCCGCAATACCGTGATCCATCTTGCTCAAAAATACGACATTTTGCCGGACCTCAATCCTCCTCATTGGAGTTGAACTGACGGTATTGACTTTTAGCCGACACCGATTTGCCCGCGGCCCGCACAAAACATCCGCAAACATCATCAAAGGAGCTGCTGCAACAGTTGGCGATGGAGCGTTTCGGTGGCCGAAGCAAGGGTTTTCGGAGTATTCATGTCAAATTCGGAACCGTCCGGTGCGGAAACGGTACCGCCGGCTTCGCGTAAAATCAAAATTCCGGCGGCGACATCCCACGCATGCGCTTCATAACAGACCATGGCATCCATTCTTCCGGCGGCGATATAAGCGAGGTTGATTGCGGTGGAACCTGTCCGCCGGATCGCCTGAGCGGTTGAGACAATTTTCAAAAAGGCAAGCAGATCGGGGGAGTTTTGTTGGGTCAATGCCGGAAAGCTGAACGAAACGAGTGCCTCATTCACCGATGTCACCGGACGGACGTGAATCGGTTTCCCGTTGAAGAAAGCCCCTTTACCGGCTTCCGCGGTGAAACATTCCTCTAACGCAGGGTTGTAAACCGTACCGCAGAGAATTTTTTCCCCATGGACAAGTGCAATGGAAACCGCGAAAAACGGGAATCCATGAGCGTAATTGGTCGTACCGTCGAGCGGATCGACAATCCAGCAAAACTCATTTTCACCGCGTGAAGCGTATTCCTCGCCGGACTCTTCGCCGACAAAACAGTGACCGGGAAAAGCATCAAGCAAAATCGACCTGATGATTTCCTGTGACGCGATGTCCGCTTCGGTCACCAGATTGGCGGGTTTTTTCTCACGAATCCAAACCTTTCCGAGTTTTTCCCGCAAAACCGCTCCGCCGGTTCTCGCCGCTTTTTCACAAATTTCCAAGTAGGACATTGACATTCTCTTCGCCTCTTTTCTTCAGATTCCTCACTTCACTTGATGCCGACAATGGCTTCCGCGACATTCTGGGCATGTTCACGGACACGCCGGTATGCGTTCAATTGAGCGTTAAACGCCATAATCACCAATGGGTCAAGCCGTTCCCGGGACATGTATTTCAGGAATTTGTCCCGCATGGTTTTCACCCGATGGGTAATGTTTTGTCCCTGAGAATACACCTCTGTGAGAAGTTCAATTCCATTTTTCCGTTCACTGTAACACCGGCGAATCATGGAGAGATACGACGCCGACATGTCGTGCAGTTCGAGAAACGCCTGTTTTTCCGCTTCGGGAAATGCCAGATTGTCCTGACGCAGTTTCAGATTGGACTTCATGATCGTAACAAGGTAGTCGCTGATGGACTCCAACTCATCGGCCATGCGGAGTTGTCCGCGCGCGGTCTCGGCGATGTCGTGCGAAACATTGCCGGACAGAAGTTCCGCCATGAACTCAATGATTTCGTCCTGAAGACCGTCAAGCACCTGTTCCTGACGAAAGGCCTGATTCACAAGTTCTTCCTCCGCCGTGTCCGAAAAACTAATTTTTTTGACCCACTCCGTGAGTTCGACACATCCGTTTGCCATCCGCAGCACTTCAATCCGCGACCGTTCAATCGCGATGGAAGACGTTTCCAACAGCCGCGGATGTAAACTTGTCAGGTTGAGTTTCTTGACCGCTCCGCCCCGATCCGGAATGATTCGGGCAAGGAAACCGGCGAAATATCCCGAAAACGGAAGAAAGACGAGCGTGTTGGTGACGTTAAAAACGGTATGTGTCAAAGCAATCCCTGTTTTGATATTGGCAATTTGTCCCGTTTCCGGATTAATCCCGACAATCGATGTAATGAAAGGAAGGTAAAATCGAAGAAAAATTATGGTGACCCAGCAAACGCCAAATAAATTGAATAAGGTATGAAACACTGCCGCACGTTTCGCATTCACAGAGGTTCCAATGGATGCCAAAAGAGCGGTGATTGTCGTACCGATATTTTCTCCCAAAACCAACGCACCGGCGGTCGGAAAATCAATCACGCCAATGGCCGCAAGAGAAATCGTGATTCCGATGGTCGCAGAGGAGGACTGGACAATGAGCGTCAAAAGGCACCCCACCAAAGCACATTTCAGGACCCCGAAAGTCGAAGTTGCGGAAAACGCCTCCATCCAACGGGAAAATTCCGGCACATCTTTCAAGACGGAAAAGCCGTTCGACATGATTTCCAGTCCGAAAAAAACGGCACCGAGTCCCATAAGTGCCATAAAAAGGAACTTGATTTTGTCCCGTTTTGAGAACATATAAACAAACGCACAGATTCCAAGAAGCGGCAGACCGTAATCTCCGATTTTTATCGTCAGAATCCACCCCGTGACGGTTGTGCCGATATTGGCCCCCATAATGACACCGATCCCTTGGGAAAGTGTCATAATTTGGCTATTGATGAATCCCACAACCATCACGGTCGTGACGGAACTGGACTGAATGATACTTGTCGTGACCAGTCCGGCCAGCACCGCAAAAAACCGGTTGTCGGTGAAAGTGGAGATCATTCTCCTCAGTCTGTCCCCTGCAACAGCTTGAAACCCTTCGGACATATACTTCATGCCGAGGAGAAAGACACCGAGTCCGCCGATGACACTAAGAATCATCTTCCAATAATTCGGCGTCCAGACTTCAATATTGATTTTTGTATCAACATAAAAACCGGAATCAAAGTCTGTCGCGCGGATGGTCACATCAGACGTGCCGACGCCGAGAAACTCCAGTGTCAGGTTGAAATGATCCGGTGTGATTTGGACAACTTTCGGAGACGAGTTGTACATGACCTTTAGCTCAACAGGACCGTTTTGAAATTGTTTGACTTCTCCAAACGTGTCCTTCAGATCAAGCTCAATCCTTTTTGTCCCCAAATGCGCCGACACCCGTTTAAGTGTACGAATATACTCATGTGTCGAAGTTTCAGACGGCAAAATATTTGGTGTTGAGACCTCCGTCTCGTCATTTTCCTTTTCCGGCACGACTTCTTCAATGACAACCGCTTGTGTCAAGTCAGAGGAGCTTCCTTCAGAAGAAACATCGAAGAGAGGAAACAAATAAAATGAAGAGAATAAAATGACAAGTAAAAATGTCATTTTTTTGATTTTAAGGAGAACTGATGGCGATTTTACGTTTTTCGACGGCCAGTTGTCACCCATGGTCACCTTTCCTGTAAAAGGGCAAGCAAGTCAGGAAGTAGTTCCCCGCGGACTTGCAACAAGCGGAAAAAATCTACCCCGAATAAAATTCTCTCATAAGAATGCCATTCCGACAAGTCCCCCTAAATATTTTTGACAATAAAGATTGAAGTGTGTCATGGAAGGGATAAAAAATTTGTCAATTCGGTCCTAAAGTTGCAAAGACCTCTTGCCGTAATCGGATTTTTGTGTAAGATAACCGCTTTTGTGGTGTTTCCTCGTAAAATGCGGAATGTTTTTACTTGTCTGAAAGTGTCTGTTTTGTGGGGAATGAGACATTTTCGGGAGAATTTGAAGCCGGGGGTCTTTGCAAATGTCAAGGTTGGTGTATAACTACGCCTGCTTGTACTCTCGCTTCCGAGTTATCAATGCTAGTGTAGCTCAATTGGCAGAGCAGTTGATTTGTAATCAACAGGTTGCGGGTTCAAGTCCCATCACTAGCTCTGTCAATAGGTGATAGCGTATTGGAAAAAGCGGTTTTGTCCGTCTGATATGCTTATATTAGCCGGTACAAATTGGCAAAACGGCGTCGCCCCGAAACGTGATGTCGTAAAAAAGATCGGGGGGAGGTTTCCCGAGCGGTCAAAGGGAACAGACTGTAAATCTGTCGTCAACGACTTCGGAGGTTCGAATCCTCCACCTCCCAATGTCAGAATCATCAGAAGAATAGAATGCGGGTGTAGCTCAATGGTAGAGCCACAGCCTTCCAAGCTGAAAACGAGGGTTCGATTCCCTTCACCCGCTTTTCCTCTGAGTCCTCTGTCAAAAGTTGATTTGGTCGTGATGTGTGTTTGGTTTTGGGCCGAATGGGGTACTCCGAATCAAAACATGTCCTTTCCAAAAGTGGTGAAAAATGGGGATGCCCTGCTGCAGTAGCTCAGTCGGTAGAGCGCGTCCTTGGTAAGGACGAGGTCATGGGTTCGATTCCCATCCGCAGCTTTTCCACTGCGTTCCCGGACTCGCCACCGTCAAGCTCCTACGGTCAATTGGTTCGAAATGGTCAATTGGTAGAGTGTTATACCTGTAATAAAACTGATTTACCCCATCAAACGTATTTCTGGAGATATAAAACTATGGCTAAGGATGTCTTTCAAAGGACAAAGCCGCATGTGAATGTCGGTACGATTGGTCACATCGACCACGGCAAAACCACGCTCACGGGTGCAATCCTCGCTGTTCAGGCCGCCAAAGGGCTTGCGAAAATCAAATCTTACGCCGATATCGCCAAAGGCGGTACCGTGCGTGACGCTTCCAAAACCGTGACCATCGCGGTGGCTCACGTGGAGTATGAAACGGAAAATCGTCATTACGCTCACATTGACTGTCCCGGTCACGCGGACTTCATCAAAAACATGATTACCGGTGCCGCTCAGATGGATGGGGCTATTCTCGTTGTTTCCGCCGCGGACGGTCCGATGCCTCAGACCCGTGAACATGTTCTGCTTGCCCGTCAGGTGAATGTTCCGCGGCTGGTTGTTTTTCTTAACAAATGCGACCTTGTTGACGACCCGGAACTTCTCGAACTGGTCGAACTTGAAGTTCGTGACCTGCTCAGTTCCTATGGTTTTCCCGGCGATGATGTTCCGGTGATCCGCGGTGCCGCTCTTCCGGCATATCAAAGTCCGGCGGATCCGGAAGCTTCGAAGTGCATTACGGAACTGATGAATGCCATCGACACCTATATTCCCGAGCCTCCGCGCGAACAGGACAAACCGTTCCTTATGGCTGTCGAAGATGTGTTTTCCATTGAAGGCCGCGGAACAGTGGCGACCGGTCGTATCGAACGCGGTGTTGTTAAAGTCGGTGAAGAAGTTCAAATTGTCGGTTTCACCGAGGAACTTCGTAAAGTCGTCGTAACCGGCGTCGAAATGTTCAACAAAACATTGGATCAGGGGATGGCTGGCGACAATGTCGGTCTTCTCCTTCGCGGTGTCAAACGGGAAGAGATTCAGCGAGGTCAGGTTTTGGCCAAAGCCGGTTCCATCACCCCTCACACGGAATTTGAAGGCGAAGTTTATGTCCTCTCGAAAGAGGAAGGCGGCCGCAAGACTCCATTCTTCAGCGGTTACCGTCCGCAGTTCTATTTCCGTACCACCGATGTCACCGGAACGCTCAATCTGCTTGGTGACGCCGAAATGTGTATGCCGGGTGATAATGTCAAGTTGAAGGTGGAACTTCTTTCACCGGTCGCGCTTGATGAAAATGTCCGTTTCGCTATTCGTGAAGGCGGTCGCACCGTCGGATCCGGTGTTGTGACAAAAATCATCAAATAGCGGATTTTATCGTATCGAAAGTTTCTCCGGCATGTTTCGGAGATTCTTTCATTTAGGGGGGTAGCTCAATTGGTAGAGCACTGGTCTCCAAAACCAGCGGTTAAGAGTTCGATTCCCTTCCCCCCTGTTTTATTGTAAGAAGAGACTTCCGGTTTCAATCTCCGGTTTCTTGAAAGGGGTCCCGTGAGGCTGAAAAGGGAACGCCTGCACATGTGTTTTATTCATTCCTAGTCAAAGGTGGTCTGCGTGTCCGGCTTTTTTCGTGAGTTATTTCGTTTGAATCTGTATAAGCGTTCTCAGGGACATCTTGTCAGACGCTTGACATTGTTTGGGATTGCAGCACTGTTCATTTGGGGAGCGATCCGGTTTGCGGACCCCAACATCGGTTTTCGGGTGTTTGAGAAGCTGAACGAAAAATGGGCGTTTTGTGCGGTTTACGGAACTTCGGCAATCATCACCTTGTTCGGACTTTGGTTTGCATTCCGATTGGTGAATTTTCCGCGTTTTGCCGATTTTTTGATTGCTGTGGAAGCGGAAATGGTTAAGGTTTCCTGGCCGTCCAGGAAAGAACTTTATACAACAACCATCGTTGTTATTTGCGTGATGATTATATTGACGGTGTCTTTGTTTTGTTTTGACTTTGTCTGGCTTCAATTGTACCAGGGGTTGTACTCATTGGCGACAGGATGGTGACAGTTTTATACTGCTTTATACTGCCGATGAGATAAATTTGCGTTATTTGAAAAATAATCGTTTTTGAGGAGTTTTGATCGTGGCCAATTCTGAAGACAATCTTGAAGATGATACGGTATCTTCAGAGGTGAACGGGACGAATGTCGAAAATCCTCCGATTGTTGATGAGGAGATTTCCGACGGTGATACCGTCTCCCCAAAGCCTGTTTTTGAACCGGAAGAGTCGCAATTGGCGGAGCTTGACGGGAAAATGGATTGGTATATCCTTAAAGTGCAGGTTAACCGTGAAGACCTGATTAAGGAAAGCCTGAAACGCAAAGTCCAGATTCGCGGAATGGAAAAATATTTTGACCGGATTCTCGTTCCCACGGAAATGGTTACGGAAATGAGAAACGGCAAAAAAAAGATCACCCGCCGTAAGTTGTATCCGGGTTATATCATGATTCGGATGGTCGTCAATGACGAAACTTGGTTTTTGGTGCGTGAGACTCCGGGAATCGGTGATTTCACAGGAGCCATCGGCAGGCCGACCCCTATGCTTGAACATGAGGTCGAGAAGATGCTTGCCACAGAAAAGGCGGACATCACGGGGGATGCTCCGAAATTGAAAATTCCGTATGAAATCGGCAGTAAAGTCAAAATTAAAGACGGTACGTTTATCAATTTCGAGGGAGAAGTCGATGGGATTGATGTGACAAACGGTCGTGTCACCGTCATGTTGAGTATTTTTGGCCGAAGTACGCCGGTGGAACTTGAGTATTGGCAGGTCGAACTCCTGCAATAAGGAAAATTTTTGAGGAAAACATCCTTTTGTAACATTAGAGTTGAGTAGAAGTTATGGCAAAACAGCTAACAGCAACCGTTCGTTTTCATGTCAAAGGCGGTCAGGCCACTGCGGCACCGCCTGTTGGTACGTCTCTCGGTAAATACGGTTTGAATCTTGGTCAGTTTGTGCAGCAGTTCAATGAACGGACCAAGGAAAATTTGGGACTCCGCGTGCCGGTTGTTGTGAAAGTTTACAATGACCGTTCCTTCGAACTGGAAGCGAAAACCCCTCATTCCGCCGATCTCCTCATGAAAGCGGCGGGAATCGTCAAAGGTTCCGGAAATGTCCCGCATACGAAAGTGGGTAAAGTCACTCAGTCACAACTCGAAGACCTTGCCAAATTGAAGTGGAAAGATCTCAATGCGAGAGATATGGAAATGGGCAAGAAAATTCTTGCCGGTACGGCCAGAAGTATGGGAATTGATATTGTTGACTGAAGGTTCGGCGAAAAATAAAAATAATCGTCCGTTCTTGACGGATGAATTGGATTTGTTACAATAATTTCCTGAGTTGTGGAAATCTATATAAATATACTTGTTTCTATTCCTGTAAAGCGGTACTGAAAAATGGCGAAACAAACAAAGAGAATGAAAAAAATGGCGGCAAAACTTCCGGTCAAGGAAGTTTCGCTTACCGAAGCGGTTGGCGTTTTGAAAACATTTAATACGACAAAATTTGATCAGTCGGTGGAAATTGCAATGCGTCTTGGGATTGATCCTAAACAGGCGGATCAGATTGTCCGTGGCTCTATTGTGTTGCCGCATGGGATCGGAAAATCGCTTCGTATCGCTGTTTTCGCCAAAGGCAGCAAAGCGGATGAAGCCCGTAATATGGGTGCCGATACCGTGGGGGATGTTGATCTTGCCGACAAAATCAAAGGCGGTTGGGTTGATTTTGATGTCTGTATCGCAACACCTGACATGATGGGAATTGTAGGGCCTTTGGGTCGTCTTTTAGGTCCTCGCGGTTTGATGCCGTCTCCTCGTGCCGGAACGGTGACAATGGATTTGGAAAAGACCGTCAAGGAATACAAAGCCGGTAAAGTGGAGTTCCGTAGCGACAAAGAGGGTGGAATTGTCCATGCCGTTGTTGGAAAATTGAGTTTCGACGCGGAAAAGTTGCAGGAAAACATCCAGGCATTTGTTCATTTTGTGACGACACTCAAGCCGGCTTCCATTAAAGGGCAATATATTAAGACCGTCGCCCTTTCTGCAACAATGTCTCCGGGAGTGCGTGTTTCGCTGTAGCGAATTCCGTATCAAACAGAGTTGTCCTCCTTATTGTATTTAGTAAATCATTGTATCGTTTCACTGGTTGAACCGGTTGTTTTCAACGGAACGTAGAGTTTTTCATGAGTAAATTTGTTAAAAATCTGATTTCAGAACAGTTACGTACTCACTTTGATGGTGTTTCTGATGCGTTTTTGGTAAGTTTTACCGGACTTAACGCCAATACCAATGCTCGTCTTCGTACCCAGTTTGCGGAAAAAGGGGTCAGAATGACGGTCATTAAAAACAGTCTCGCCCGCCGTGCCGCAGAAGGAATGCCTTTGGCTCCGCTTTTTCAAAACATGACCGGTTCACTGGCGGTTTGTTGGGGTTCGACCGACATTGTCGGCCTTGCGAAAGAGCTTGTCAAGGTGATGAACGATAAACAATATGCCGGATTTGTTATTTTTGCAGGAATCATGGGGGGTGAAGTCCTCACGGCGGCTCAGTCCGTTGATGTCAGCAAGTGGCCGTCCCGCGAAGAGCAGATCAGTCTGCTTGTCGGTCAGATGATTGGGGTTGGCTCCAAACTTTCCGGTCAGTTGATCGGAATCGGCGGTGCCCTTGCAAGTCAAATTAAGCAAATTGCTGAAAAAGAGAGTCATACAGAAGTTGCGGCCTGATCCGCTTGGCTATGGACCTTGTGTGATTGACCGGCTTTTGACTAAATAGATCATTCGCTGTCTCCGGATGAATTTGATCGTTGTTTTTGATTAAATTTGTTTGTCAACGCAAAATGTCAGTGTTTTCATCATCATGATGCCGCTGATTTAAGATATGAGTGTTGGCCTATTGTGAAAGGAAAGTTTCATGTCCACAGATGCTCCTCGTGAGTTTCCCGCCGCCATTAAAGAACTTGGCGACAAAATTGTTCAATTGACCTTGAAAGAAGCAAAAGACCTCAGTGACTATCTCGAAGAGGTTCATGGAATTAAAGCCGCCGCCGGCGGTGCTGTCGTGGTTGCCGCGGCCGGTGGTGCCGACGCCGCTCCGGCTGTCGAGGAAAAGACCGAATTTGATGTCGTCCTTGAAGATTTCGGTGCCGAGAAAATCAAAGTCATCAAAATTGTCCGTGACCTCACCGGTGCTGGACTTGCCGATGCCAAGAAAATGGTTGAGGATGTCCCCTCCAAGATCAAGACCGGTATCAGTAAAGAGGAAGCGGCCAAAATTAAAGCGCAATTTGAAGAAGTCGGTGCCAAAGCATCCGTCAAATAGTTTATTGTTCTCTTTAGTAATGTAACATTCCTGTTCGGGGTGTTACATTTTGTTTAATTTGAAATGAATGGTTGGCATTTCCTAAAAGATGCCAAGTTTTATGCGAAACACGGTGGTGTGTCACATTTTTTCGGGGTTTGTTAAGTAAAAATGGCAAATCGCCGTTTTTCTTCTTTTCTTGAGGCGGGCTTATGATCGGTCATGGACATCAATCCTTATTTCGCTTATATTTGTCGGGTTTATTCCAAAATTACGCTTTTTCACACTTTCTGTCCATTTTTCACTGAGTGATCAGATAAACATAGGAGGCTTTGATGGCAGTATCGTCACAGAGACGAGTGAATTTCTCCAAAATACGAAACTTTGGTAATGAAGATTCGTTTCATGCCATTCCCAATCTCACCGAACTTCAAACGAGAAGTTATGAAGCGTTCCTTCAGGATAATATTCCGATCGGGGAACGGAGAGATGTCGGTTTGGAATCAGTACTCCGGGAAATTTTCCCTATTGAAAATTTTGACAAGTCCGTCCGTCTGGAATATATTCATTATGAGTTGGAAAAGCCTCGATACGAGCCGGATGAATGCCGTCAACTCCGCCTGACTTATGGGCGTCCGTTCAAAGTGCGGTTACGTCTGGTCAAAGAAGGCGGAACGACGGAGGAAGATGTTTATCTCGGCGACCTTCCGATCATGATCGGCGGCGGCGAGTTCATCATCAACGGAGCGGAGCGGGTTGTCGTCAGTCAGCTTCACCGCAGTCCGGGAATTGATTTTGTCAGTGAAGTGGAGGCGGAGCGTCGTACTTTCAATTGCCGTATCATCCCGGAACGCGGAAGCTGGATTGAGTTGAACATTTCGCGGAAGGAAACGGTGATTGTCCGCATTGACCAAAGCAGTAAGCTGTCCGTGATGATGCTGCTTCGGGCGATGAGTCCTGATTTCAGTACGAATGCCGACATTCTCCGAGCTTTTTATCAGACAACGGTTGTGAAAATCGAGGGCGGTGCAAGTGTCTCTAAAATTGAGGGGAAATATTCCATCACGGATGTTGTCTATCCGGCGTCGAGTGACCGTGCCGGGGAAGTGATTCTGGAATGCGGTCAGCAGATCACCAAGAGCAAGGCGGAAACCATTTGCACTTCCGGAATTAAAAAAATGGAGGTGATGGATGATCCGAAGAACAAGCTCCTCCTCAATTCGCTGGAAGAAGACAAAACGCAGAGTCATGAGGAGGCTCTGATGCGGATTTATCAGCGGCTCAGACCGGGAAATCCGCCGCAGCTTGACCGTGCCAAAGACCTGTTCAGGGAAAAGTTTTTCGACACCAACCGCTACCGTTTGGGACGGGTCGGTCGTTTCCGTATCAACCGGAAACTGGGACTCAATATTTCGCTTGATGAAATGTGTCTGCGGCCGGACGACCTGACGCAGGCGGTTTCTTATCTGAACAAGCTCTGGTGCGGCGACCGGTCGGCGGAAGTGGACGACATTGACCATTTGGGAAACCGCCGTTTGCGGACCATTGATGAGCTTGCCAGCGACGAAATCCGCAAAGGCTTTTTGAAACTTCGCCGGACCGTTCAAGAGCGGATGAATCTCCGCGGCGATGAAATCACCCCCAGACAGGTTATCAATCAAAAGAGTATTTCCGCTGCGATTGAGTATTTTTTCGGACGCGGGGAACTTTCTCAGGTCGTTGACCAGACGAATCCGTTGTCGATGTTGACCCATGAGCGGCGGTTATCCGCATTGGGACCCGGCGGTCTTAACCGGAAACGCGCCGGTTTCGATGTCCGTGACGTTCACTCCTCGCATTACGGCCGCATTTGTCCGATTGAAACGCCGGAAGGAACCAATATCGGTCTGATTTCGAGTCTCGCCATTTACGCCGGTGTCGATGAGTTCGGTTTTCTCATCGCTCCCTATCGCAAAGTGAAAAACGGTGAGATTCTTGAAGAAATCGAATGGCTCCGCGCCGATCAGGAACATGAAGCGAAACTCGCTCCTGCCGATGTTTTGACCGACGGAAAAAAAATTCTCGCCGATCCGGTTGCGGGAAATGTGATTGTGCGTTATCACGGCGATTACGAACCTGTTGATGTGGAAGAGGTCGAGTATGTGGATGTGGCGCCGAGTCAGATGATCGGCGTTTCCGCGGGACTTATTCCGTTTCTTGAACATGACGACGCGAACCGCGCCTTGATGGGGTCCAACATGCAGCGTCAAGCGGTACCGCTTCTCATTTCCGAGGCTCCTCTTGTGGGAACGGGACTGGAAAAATACGCGGCCTACAATTCGAGTCTTCTCATCAAAGCCCGACGAAGCGGAATGGTCACGTATGTGGACGCCTTGCGGATTGAGATTCGTGACAAAGACAATGAATACGAAGATGAATACGTTCTCCGCAAGTTTGTCGGTTTGAACGAACGCACCTGTCAGAATCAAGTGCCGTTGGTCAATCTCGGTCAGGAGGTCAAGGCGGGGGATGTCATTGCGGACGGAGCGAGTATGCAAAACGGAGTCCTGGCACTGGGACGCAACGTGTTTGTCGGCTTCATGGCATGGGACGGTTATAATTTTGAGGACGCGATCATCATCAGCGAGGAGATTGTCGAGAAGGATGTCTACACGTCGATTCACATTGAAGAGTTTGACACGGAAATCCGCGATACCAAGCTCGGACGTGAAGAGTTTACCCGCGACATTCCGAATGTCGGCGACAAGGCTCTGCGTAACCTCGACGAAAACGGAATCGTCCGCGTCGGAACGTATGTCCGGCCGGGGGATATTCTCGTCGGAAAGGTCACGCCGAAGTCAAAGACCGAGTTGACGCCGGAAGAAAAACTCCTGCACGCGATTTTCGGCCGTGCGGGAGAAGATGTCAAAAACGAATCGCTGGAAGTCCCGTCCGGCATAGAAGGAATCGTCATCGGTACGGAGCGGATCGCCACGCGGATGAGTCTGACCGATGAGGAAAAACGGATTTTTGAGTTGGAACTGGAAAAGGTTGACACGGAAGGAAATCTGAAAATCGCAAAAATTTTCGGCACGATGATTGAGGAAATGGAGAAAGTCCTGAAAAAACCGATCACCGATGAAGAGGGAAACTCTCTTGTTCCGGAAAAGTTGAGCAAGAACTTTGCCGACCAGGTGCGTCTGTTCCGGTTGAATCAGCTTGACGCGGCGGAGGAACTGCTTCCTGAACTCGAAAAAATTTACAACCGGTTCTGGCCGGTCGTTGACGCCGCCATCGACCAGCGTGACCGCAAAATGAACTCGCTCAAACGGGGGGACGAACTCAAACGGGGCGTCCTTCAGATGGTCAAGGTTTACATTGCCGCCAAACGGGTCATTTCCGTCGGCGACAAGATGGCCGGACGTCACGGAAACAAAGGGGTCATCTCCAAGATTCTCGCCCGTGAGGATATGCCGTATCTGGAAGATGGAACGCCGCTTCAGATTCTCCTCAATCCGCTCGGTGTGCCGAGCCGTATGAATGTCGGTCAGATTTTGGAGACACACCTCGGTTGGGCCGCGGCGAAACTCGGATATCAGGCAATCACGCCGGTGTTCAACGGTGCTTCGGAGCAGATGGTCAATAATTGCCTTGAAGAAGCGGGACTCCCGCGTCATGGAAAAGTGCGGCTCCGTGACGGACGGACGGGGGAATTGTTCGATCAGGAAACGACGGTCGGATACATTTACATGTTGAAACTGCATCACCTTGTCGATGACAAAGTTCACGCACGGAGTACCGGACCGTATTCGCTCATCACGCAACAGCCGCTCGGCGGAAAAGCTCGGTTCGGCGGTCAGCGTTTCGGGGAAATGGAAGTTTGGGCACTCGAAGCCTATGGTGCCGCGTACACACTTCAGGAACTTCTCACCGTCAAAAGCGACGATGTGGAAGGCCGCACGAAGATTTATGAGTCGATGGTGAAAGGCGAAAACACACTCGAAGCGGGGACGCCGGCAAGTTTTGACGTCCTCACCAACGAAATCCGGGGGCTCGCCCTCAACATGGACCTGCAAAAAGGGGGTCAGGGTCAATTATAGCAGTGCCGGTTTTGTCCTCAAACCCGTAAAAGGTGCTTAACAGGAATGATGTTCTTGTACAAGTGATGCCGTATTTGTAACGTTCAATACCGTAATGACAAAACGAACCGCTCCGCGTAACCGGACATTGACACTTTCGGAGGAAGACTGCCGGAGATTACAGCCTCGGCTGGTGACATTGAACAGGCCGTGCAGACTCGGGGAAATCCTCGGACGGACAATTCATCAGGATGTGATGGAGGTGTTCGATTTGCTGCCGGAAAAATGTGTGGATCTGTTGATTGCCGATCCGCCGTATAACAGGAGAAAAACATTTCACACGATAACATTTCACGCTTCGGAAGAAGAGCGGTACAGGAATTGGCTGGAAGGTTGGGTGTCGAAACTTCCGCGAATTCTCCGCCCGGCGGCGACGGTTTACGTCTGTTGCGACTGGCAGTGTTCCCAGACGGTGTACACGGTCCTTTCCCGGTATTTCCGGATGAGAAACCGGATCACCTGGGAAAGGGAAAAAGGACGCGGAGCCCATTCGAACTGGAAAAATGCCCATGAAGACATCTGGTTTGCGACGATGTCCGACAAATATACGTTCAACCTTGACGCGGTGAAGGTCAAGAGAAAAGTGTTGGCCCCTTACCGGGTCGAAGGACAACCGAAAGACTGGAGCGAGGAAACCTCCGGGAATTACCGGACGACCCATCCGTCGAACCTTTGGACGGATGTGACGGTGCCGTTCTGGTCAATGCAGGAAAACACCGATCATCCGACCCAAAAGCCGGAAAAACTGATCGCAAAACTGATTTTGGCCAGTTCCAATGAAGGGGATGTCGTGTTCGACCCGTTTTCGGGTTCAGGCACAACCTCGGTGACGGCGAAGAAACTCAACAGGTGTTTTTTCAGTGTCGAACGTGACGGAATGTATTGTCTCCTCGCGGAAAAACGGCTTGAACTTGCCGGTCGGAATCCTGCCATCCAGGGTTATGAAGACGGCGTGTTTTGGGAGCGGAACACAACTCCGCACAGAAAAAAGGAAGAGTGAATCATGAGGACCTCAAAAGTCTTTGCCGTTATCAGTATTTTATTCGGCGGAGTCCTGGTGCTTGCTGCATGTAAGGGACCTGAGCTTGCGAAAACTCAGCTTCTGCCGGGAGTACTTATTGTCTGTACCGGGCTCATTGTATTGGTGGCCGCGGAAGCGGTGGAAAAATTCAATCCAAAAGACGGAAAGGGATAACATCATGGCACCGACTCTTTGGGGAAGCGGCATATTGTTGATACTTGGTATTGTCATTGTCATTGCTGTTACGACGGTTATTGTGCTGTTCGTATGGCAAAACAAAGCGGAACTCTTCATGTTACTCTCGAAGATCATTGCGTTTTGCGGCATTATTTTTGGGGCAATTCTTATCTTGAGTGTGTTTACGAACAATTACAATGTTTACAATGATTCTATAAAATTACAGAGTATCATAGGGACAATCATTGCCTGTATCAGCTTCATCGGTCTGATCGTTATTGAGGTGATGGAAATGTTCCACAAAAAATAGCGGTTGAAAATCATCATTTTACCGGAACAATACAAACTAAAAATCTGATTACCTATTGAAGGAGATTCGTCAGTGAGCATTGCTGAGAATAGTTATGATCGTGTCAATGATTACGGGGCCGTCAAAATCAGTCTGGCCAAACCGGCGGACATCCGCAGTTGGTCGTATGGTGAAGTCAAAAAGCCGGAAACAATCAATTACCGGACCTACCGTCCGGAGCGGGACGGTTTGTTTTGCGAGAAGATTTTCGGACCGGAAAAAGACTGGGAATGTGCATGCGGCAAGTATCGCGGCATGAAGTACAAAGGAATGACCTGTGACCGTTGCGGCGTGAAGATCACTCACAGCCGCGTGCGGCGCAAACGGATGGGACACATTGATCTTGCGGCTCCGGTGGTGCATATCTGGTTCTTCCGTGCCGCGTCGAGCCGGCTCGGAACGCTGCTGGCGATGAAAGCGGCAAGTCTGGAAAAGGTGATTTACTTCCAGGATTATGTCGTCATTGATCCCGGCGATTCCCCGCTGAAAACGTATCAGCTTCTTTCCGAGGAGGAATACCGCAGTGCCCGCAGCGAGTACGGCACCACCTTTCAGGCGGAAATGGGAGCCGAAGCCATCCGTAAACTTCTCCAGAATCTCGACCTGGCAAAGTTATCGGAGGAGCTGCGTGTGAAAATGACCGAGACGCGGTCCAAGCAGACGAAAAAGGAACTGGTCAACCGTCTGAAAATGGTGGAAGCACTGCGCGACAGCGACAACCGTCCGGAGTGGATGGTGCTTGATGCGATTCCGGTGATTCCTCCGGATTTACGGCCTCTTGTGCTGCTTGAGTCAGGAACATTTGCGACGAGCGATCTCAACGACCTGTACCGCCGGATTATCAACCGGAACAACCGGCTTAAAAAACTGGTCGATCTGAACGCACCGGAAGTCATCATCCGCAACGAAAAGCGGATGCTCCAGCAATCGGTTGACGCTCTGTTCGACAACAACCGCTGCAAGCGTCCGGTACTTGGTTCGAGCAACCGTCCGCTCAAGTCGCTCACGGACATGATTAAGGGAAAACAGGGACGTTTCCGCGAAAACCTTCTCGGAAAACGTGTTGACTATTCCGCGCGGAGTGTGATTGTCGTCGGGCCGATGCTGCGGCTGCATCAGTGCGGTCTGCCGAAGAAGATTGCGCTCGAGCTTTATCAACCGTTCATTATCAGGCGTCTCAAGGAACTGCAGCACGCGGACACCATCAAGAGTGCCAAAAAAATGCTCGAACGGAAGGATGAGGAAGTTTGGGATATTCTCGAAGAAGTGATTCAGAACCATCCTGTTCTGCTCAACCGTGCCCCGACGCTTCACCGGATGGGAATTCAGGCGTTTGAACCGATTCTCGTCGAAGGAAACGCGATCAAGCTGCATCCGCTCGTTTGCCGCGGATTCAACGCAGACTTCGACGGGGACCAGATGGCGGTGCATCTTCCGCTTTCCTTGGAAGCCCAGGTCGAAGCGCACACGCTGATGCTTTCGACGAACAACATTTTCAGTCCCGCCAACGGGGCGCCGATCATCAGTCCGTCGCAGGATGTCGTGATGGGGTGCTACTTCATCACAATGGCGATTCCGGGAATGCCGGGGGACGGAATGATCTTTTCCTCTCGTGAGGAAGTGCTTCTCGCACACGCTCACGGAGTGGTGGATCTTCACGCCACGATCAAAGTCCGTATGCCGCGAGGCCGATGGCTGAAGGGAAATCCCGACATCCGCGGAGGGGTTTTGTTTGAAACGACTCCGGGGCGTCTCCTGTTCAACGACATTTTGTCGTCGGGAATGCCGTATTATAATGAACCGCTCAAGTCCGGCGGTTTACAGATGGTCATCAGCGACTGTTTTGAACGGCGGGGGCGGCGGGACACCATTGACCTTCTCGACCGGATGATGCGGATCGGTTTTGAAGAGAGTACCAAAAGCGGTCTTTCCTTCGCGACGGACGACCTGATCACTCCTAAAGCCAAGACCGACATCATCAAGGTTGCGGAAAAAGAAGTCGCCAAAGTGCAGCGGGAGTACATGAACGGTGCCATTACCGGCGACGAACGTTACAACAAAGTGATCGACTCCTGGACACGCGCCCGTGAAGACATCACCAAACAGATGATGGCGGAACTCGAAATTGATACCCGCACCAAAGGTTACGTCAACCCGATTTTCCTGATGGCCAATTCCGGTGCCCGCGGCGGTGTCGAGCAGATTCGTCAGCTTGCCGGAATGCGCGGTTTGATGGCAAAACCTAACGGCAAAATCATCGAAACTCCGATTAAAGCGAACTTCCGTGAAGGACTTTCCGTGCTGGAGTATTTCAGTTCAACGCACGGTGCCCGAAAAGGTCTTGCCGACACGGCCTTGAAAACAGCGGACTCCGGTTATCTGACCCGAAAACTCGCCGATGTCGCCCAAAATGTCGTGGTAACATGTCACGATTGCGGAACGTCCCAGGGAATCACCAAAGGCGTGATTTACCGCGGAGAAACGGTCGAAGTGAGTCTGGCGGCCTCCATCCGCGGACGTGTCTCCCGTGTGAATATTGTCGATCCGATCACGGACGAAACCATCGTCAAAGAGAATGAGCTGATCACTTCCGAGATTGCCGCCAAAATTGAGAAGATGAATCTGCAAAAGATTCAAATCCGCAGCACGATGACATGTGAGGCGGAACTTGGAGTGTGTGCCTTGTGTTATGGAATGGATCTTTCCACAAGCCGTCTTGTCGAGGAGGGCATGGCCGTGGGAACGATTGCGGCACAAAGTATCGGTGAACCGGGAACGCAGTTGACCATGCGGACATTTCACATCGGCGGTACTGCGGCACACGATGTCGAAGAAAGCGAACTCAAGGCGAAGTTTCCCGGAAAAATCAAGTTTGTACAGCTTGAGGTCATCGAAAATGCCGACGGGCACAGGATCGCACTGTCGCGGAACGGAGCCATTTCGCTTGTCGACCAGCGGGGCCGCGAACGGGACAAGTACATGATTCCTGTCGGGGCGAGGCTCCTTGTCGCAGAAAATGAGGAAGTGACGGCCGGGGCGTCGCTTTGCCAGTGGGATCCGCACAGTATCCCGATTCTTGCCACGCGGGCCGGTGTGGTTCACTATGTTGATATTATTGACGGGGAGACCGTGCGTCTTGAAAAAGACCGGAACTCCGGGAAAAACCGCCGCACGGTAACCGATCTGAAAGGAGACCGTCATCCGCAAATCGACATCCGGTCGGAAAGCGGTGCCGAGACTTACGTTTACTACTATCTGCCGAGCAATTCCATCATTGAAGTCGAAGACGGTGTTTTTGTGGAACGCGGTGCGATGCTTGCAAGATCCGCACGAAATGTCGCCGGAACGCAGGACATCACCGGCGGTTTGCCGCGTGTGACCGAAATTTTCGAAGCACGTAAACCCAAAGACCCCGCTGTGATCGCGGAAATTGACGGGGCCGTGGAATATGGTGAAAAACGGCACGGAAAACGAACCATTATCGTAAAGAATGAGGAGACCGGACTCGAACGTATCCATGAAATCATGCATGGAAAACATGTTCGTGTGCATGGCGGAGATCAGGTGATCGCAGGGACCGCACTGACCGACGGACCGCTTGTGCCGCATGACATTCTCCGTATTTCCGGGGAGGAAGCGGTGCAAGAGTATCTCGTCCGCGAAGTCCAGAATGTTTACCGGAGTCAGGGGGTGAAAATCAATGACAAGCACATTGAGCTGATTGTCTCGCAAATGCTTCGTAAAGTGCGAGTGGAATCCGGCGGCGACACGTCACTGCTGGAAGGGGTTGTGATTGATAAATTCCTCTTCCGCAAGCACAACCGGAAACTTACCGATTGTGTGAAAATCACGGAACCCGGCGACACGGGTTTTGAAAAAGATACGCTTGTCTTCAAGGAAGATTTGGAACGTAAGAACGATGATGCACTCGCATCCGGCGGTCAACCGGCGGAATTTCGTGCTCCGACATTCGCTCTCGCCGCGACACAGTTGTTGGGAATCACTAAAGCGGCGGTCCAAAGTACGAGTTTTCTTTCGGCGGCAAGTTTCCAGGAAACGACAAAAGTTCTTACCGAAGCGGCACTGGCAAGCCGGGTTGACCATTTGATCGGTCTGAAAGAAAACGTGATTCTCGGACACCTTGTGCCGGCGGGAACCGGTTTCCGCAAATATCAGCTTGCCCAGTGGCGTTATCGTCAGGATGCGGCGGAAGCTCTTGTCAAAAAGTCTTCACCGCAGCAGGAATATTCCTTCCCGTTGCTGGACAATCCTCCCGCGACGCACTCTGTTTTGGATGACAGCCCGTTCTTTAACGAGCCGATCAGTGACTATCCCGAGGAAATGATGGATTTCGACGGCGACGGTTTCGACGACGGCAGTGATTGAACCATGCCATCGTCCCGGATGATTACAGCAAAGCCGGTATTTGATTTGGAGAGTGGTGACTCAAATCGGGCAAATCAAGACCAGTGAACAACGGATGCGTTTGCCTCCCAACCTTTTGGCTTCCATCAGAAAGCGACCGCCTCGAAGAGGCTGGGAGGGAACGTGCCGTTCCATCGTACCTCGCAAGTGGTTGGAGGCGTTTTTCCGTCTATTGATTCCAGCGACCAGCGGGAGCGGGTTCGTGGTTCTCGGGACGGTAGTCCCATCCAGGATGCAACGCCCTTGCTTTGGCTGCCGGGGCTTCCCCGACCGGGAAGCAACATCCGTGACATCTCGGACGAAATGGGAACATGGCTCGAAGATCACTTGCAAGGACGCAAAGACACGCAGGTTTGCCCTTCTTTGTAAAAACTTTCATAGATGCTTTTTTCGGAATATTTCAGGAAAATTTTCCGAAAAAGCGAAACTCCCGCTTGACTTTTGGAATTGTCGCAATTAAAATACAGTCATCGGGTTGATTTGTGTCAGTCTGTGTTAAATTTTCGTGAAACGTTTTCGAAAAGAATTAAACCATTTTTCCAAACAGGAGAAAAATCATGCAAAAATTCACTTTGTGTCCGAAATGTCAAAATGGGGGGGGGGGGTAGTCTGTGCTGGTTCCCGTATCATAGAAGCCAATGTTGCAGATGGAAACGCTGCCGATACGAAATACACTGCAAACAATCCCGAAAACTCTTTTGCCCGTTCAAAATTCACTACCCGAATCGCTTTTACTCTCGTCGAGCTTCTTGTGGTGATTGCAATCATCGGTATCTTGATTGCTCTTCTTTTACCCGCGGTTCAAGCCGCCCGCGAAGCCGCAAGGCGGATGCAGTGCACAAACCATCTGAAACAACTCGGCATTGCCGTTCACAATTTTCACGATACACAAAAGGGCTTGCCCGGTTCATGCATCGCTGTCAACGGAGCGAGTTTTTACATCATCCTCTTGCCGTATCAGGAACAGCAAGGGTTGTATGACTACTTCGTTTCCCTACCGGATAAAGACGGTAACAACGCCGGAAAACTCGGAAAGGACATCACGGGAACATGGTGGAAGGACAGAGTCGATAACAAGGACGCTTTCAAAGGAGTCAGCCATCTCTATTGTCCTTCACGGCGCAGCGGCAAGGCACAAAGAACAACCGATACGCCCGACGGCGGAGCGGGAATGTTGACGGACTATGTTTGGGCACGCACCGTGGTAGATAACGAACATCCTTTTGGCGGCAGCGGAGACAATTGGATGGTCCTTGATAATCCTGCCGGTAAAGGAGCGGCGGGCGACGCAGGACCGATCCGTATTGCAAGCGGAACGATGGCACAACCGGAATGGCGGGACAGTTTTTCTTATTGGAAAGACGGGACGAGTAATCAATTCTTGATGGGAGAACGATATCTCGCCGACGGAAAACTGACATTATGTGAAAAAAGTGCCAATGGAACGGATATGGGGTCTTTGGATTGCCAGGTGATTGCCGCCAATAATTCGGAAAGCGGCAGTATGTCATTTCCAAAATCGCATTTCGGGATTGTCCAAAATGAATACGGACGGCTGACGTTTGCTCCGAACACAAAACCTGTCGCAGGCGGCTGGTATTCTTATGGATTCAGCAGTTATCATCCGGGAGTGTGTAATATGCTTCTTGGCGACGGTTCGGTGCATGCTTTTTCCATCAATTTATCCGCAGATCAGGGTGTTTATTGGACAAGCGTCAACGACGGCAACACGACTGCTGCACCATAGCTGTAACGTTTTAGTTTTTCATTCGTTTAACTCCAGCCGTCTGACGGCGGGGTTCAATCACACATTTTCACTAAACTATAAATACATCTTACCATGAAACACTTTTATCTTTTACTTCTTTTATGTTTCGCCGCTGGTTGCGGTTCCGGAGATCTTGCGGTTACCGGCACGGTGTCGCTTGAAGACGGTTCGCCGCTTACGAAGGGTTCCGTAGCACTTTCGACGGACGCAAAAACATTCACGGGAACAATCGGAGCGGACGGCAAGTTTTCGATGGGACGAACCGAAAACGGGCAGGGGATTCCGGCTGGGCATTACAATATTTCTGTCTCGTCTTCGCCCGCTTACGGTGAAAAAGAAACGATCATCCCAGAGTCCGCAGAACCCAAGAGCATCGAAATCAAAAAAGGAAACGATACTCCCTTAAATATCAAGGTGAATAAAGTACCATGACTTTTTGAAAAGCTCTTTTGTATTTTTGTCAACAACGCTATACGCCTAAGCTGGCAGTTGGTTGAACATGGCGGAAATAGAACTGAGTGTATTGAACTGTCATGGCTTATCAGATCGCATACCGACGATGGAGCGGATGGAACAGGAAACCACCGCTTGGAATCGTGTACGCAATGAGAAAGCCTGTCAAATGGATTGGCGTTTGACAATCGCTGACGCATGGATTAAGCTAAAGAAAAACAACATTCACAACAGAATCGGATGGAGAAAATCATGCCAAGAGTATTCTTATTTCTTTTGACGGCAGCCTTTCTGGCGGGGTTCGGGAAGGAAATGTCCCTCTTTTCGGAGGAGGTTTCCTGGGTGGACCGGCCTCTCCTTTCCGAGAAGGCCGCTTTTTACATCGGAAACAGTGCGTCGCTGGAGCCGTCGCCGTTTTTGAAGCTGCCGGTCGGAGCGGTTCGGGCGGAAGGCTGGATCGGTCGTTATCTCGAACTTCAGCGGGACGGACTGACCGGACATCTCGGCGAAATCAGC
>JAISQK010000376.1 GCA_031274255.1 Planctomycetaceae bacterium
TTTTGAGTCTCTCACAGGTTTTTGTGAGTCTTGACAGGTCAAGTTTACTCTTTTTTTCGGTATAGGGGAATGACTTACAGGATTTTTTAAACGTTTCGCCGGTTTTTTTCCTCTGTTCAAAAGCTTTTCCGAGTTTCCCAAAAGCTTTTCTGAGTTTCCCAAAAGCTTTTCTGAGTTTCCCAAAAGCTTTTCTGAGTTTCTCAAAAGCCTTTCTGAGTTTCTCAAAAGCCTTTCTGAGTTTTCCAAAAGCTTTTCTGAGTTTCTCAAAAGCTTTTCCGAGTTTCTCAAAAGCCTTTCCGAGTTTCCCGCAGAAACATGGGGGCCTCTCCCATGGTGCCGCGAGATGGTCATTTTCCTAGGGCGAACCGAACGGAGTGAGCGTGCCGCTTCACCGCAGCCGGGAAGCCCCGGCGGGCCGCGACGCCGCGGCAGGCGGTAGCCTCCCAACACCTTCGGTGTGGTCGGCATCGGTTGGAAAAATCTTTCCAACTGAGGGTGAACCGAACGAAGTGAGTGTGAGCCTACCGGGATCCAACGCCCATGCGTTGGCCCGCCGCGGCCTGCCTTACTCCACTGCGATGCTTTCCTCAACCACCTGCGGAGTCTCTTCCGCCGGTTTGGCCTGAAGATAGGAAAGCTGTTCCTCAAGTTCCTTTTGCGTTTTCCGCTGCTCTTCCTGCTGCTTCCGCTTTTCCTCTTCCAACGCGGACTTTTCGCTGTCAAGAGCTTTCCGCATGGAATCAAGCTGTTCCAGTTCTTTGGCGGTCTTTTCTTTCAGCGTTTCCGCAAGGGCCTTTTCCTTCACGGCCAACGCCTGAGCCGTTTTGGCCTCTTCCATCACTTTCTGAGCCTCGGCTTTTGCGGCGGCCGCTTCCGCAACCGCTTTTTCCGCGGCGGCTTTCATTTCCTCCGCTTTCTGACGAAGCGCTCTTGCCTCCTCTTCCGCTTTGACCGCGGCGGCCGCTTCTTTTTTCACCTCGTCAATCGACGATTTCAATTCCTCCCGCACGACACCGAGCATGGTTTCCGTCGCTCCCTGCGCGGCGGACGACTTTTCCTGAGCCAGCACGGCTTCTTCTTTAAGTTCCTGAGCCTGCTGTTTGGCTTTTTGAGCGAGGGACGTCTGCTGCCGCGCCGATTTCATCGCCGGGGTTTCAATTCCCAACGCTCCGAGCACGCCCCGCTGACGAATCATTTGAGCCTCCGCCGAAAAAGAGGTCACCGCAAGTAACGCCAATGCGCACAGTCCGAACACGATTTTTCTCATCACAAGAACACTCCGAATCAAAATCTTTATCTTTTTACCAAAATTCCTTATCATTTATTCTGTCGATTCCTTTTCTGGGTTTGATTGTAATCATTTTTCCTCAGGAAGTCAACAAAATTTTGCCAAAAACAGGTTTTTTCCCCCAACTTTCCCTAAATTCCGCAGGGGATGGAAAAATGACTTATCCGGTTGTATATTTTATGTTTAAATGGATGGAAATTTTCCGCGGGAACCCGACGGAACAGTCCTGCGCCGCGCAACGCCGGTCCCCATCGTCAAGAGTGAAAAGCCTGTCAAAATGAACTACGAAAATCCTTATGAACCGCCGAACGATGATTTCGGCGAAGACCTTACCGGTCCTCCCCATCCGCATGACGGTTGGGAATACAACGAAGCCCGTGAAATCTGGCCGGTCTGTCCGGAATGCGGCCGACGGATCGAGGCGGCTTGTCCGTTTTGCAAAACCTCGGATGATCTGTTTCCGCTGGGAGACTCCACCTATTGGACGGACGATCTCGGAGAGTCGCTCGTCGATTATCAGAGGGAGGTGGACCGGAAGCTCGCGGCCAAGTCGGTGCTTTTCGGCGAAGGGGACACCTCGGAACCGGAACACGGACATTGCCATTCCTGCAGCGGAAACGGTTACGGACACGACCTTGACACGGAAGAAAACGGTGAAAGCTGGTTCACTGCCGACGATCCGCCGCTCGTGGTGATTTGTCCGACCTGTGCCGAGGCGTTTGTCCCGGCATTTCCTCGGAAGTGCCGGAGGTGCCTGGCCAAAGAAAACCCCGATCTGTTTGCGGATTCCGAAGAGACGGACGATTTTGCCGGCAGCCGGTTCCATGAATATGACGTGCCGGAGGAAGACTCCCAGGAAATGTTTGCCGGTCGGAATCGTTCCGGCTGTTTCACGGTCATGACCGGCGGACTGTTCCTGGTGACGGCGGCGGTGCTCTGTTACATCTGGAGAGGATGAACCGTCCGTTTCTCTCCGCTTCCGGCCGCGTGGGGTGATGCGGAGCCGTCACTCGAGGACAATCACCCGCAAATCGCAAACGTTGGTTCCCGTGGGACCGGTTTTCAGCAGTCCGCCGACCTGTTCAAAAAAACGGTAGGCGTCATTCCGGGTAAGGGAATCGGACGGGTCCAGTTTCAGCGACCGGACTTTTTCGAGTACGGCGTCATCGAAAAAAGCTCCCGCGGCATCGGTCGGGCCGTCTTCTCCGTCGGTTCCTCCGGAAAGAAACCCCAATCGGCATGCCGGAACATTGCTCTCACCCGGCGAAACACTGCGCAGCACCTCCTGAAGAGCGGCGAGCACGAGCTGCTGATTGCGTCCGCCGAGTCCGCGTTTTTCCGCCGCCGCAAGCCGTACCACCGGTTCCCCGCCGCTGAGGAGACAGTCGGCACCGGGCGTTTGCTGCATCAGACGGGCCATGCCTAGCAGCTTTCGACCGACCTCTTCCGCCAACCCTTCCGGTTCGGCGGCGGAAATCATCGCGTGAGAGTAACCCCGCCGTTCCGCTTCGAGTCCCGCCGCGTCCACCGCCGCCGCGTTGTTGCCGATGACGAGATTGCGGACGCTTCCCCCTTCCGAATCGCGGACCGTCACGTTTTTTTCGGAAGCCGCAGGTTTCATAAAACGAACGGAAGGATTCCGGTCCGGTTTTTGCGAGGCTTTCCGCTGCAAGTCCGCGAGAATCGCTTTTCCCGTGCCGGCATACTCCGGGGATTCCGTCATCCGATATTTTTGCAGCACGGTCACGGCGTCGGAAGCGGTGGTGAGATTCTCCGTTGTCGGTCCGGACGCGATCACATCCAGCGGGTCGCCGGTCACATCGGAGAGAATCAGGCTGACAAGGTTTCGCCCGCGGCACATTCGTCGGAGTCCGCCCCCTTTGAACGCACTCAGTTGCTTGCGGACCGTGTTGATCTCCTCAATCGCCGCACCGGATTCCGCAAGAAAACGTGTCACGGCAAGTTTCTGTTCCAGCGTGACTCCTTCCGCCGGATAAGGCATCAATGCGGAACCGCCGCCGGAAATCAGCACCAGCACAAGATGATGCTCCGGTTTTTTCCTCGTCCGAATCTGCCTGAGCATCTGCGACGTTCCCCAGACTCCCGCTTCTGTCGGCTCGTTGACGCCTGCAGGTCTCGCCCCGTGAAGATGAACCGCCCGAAGTGTCCGCACACAATCTTCAGGAACATTCACCCAGCCGGAAATCCTGCCGCGGTCCACAAGCGGTGCGAGGACTTCCTCCAATGTCGCCGCCATCGCACCGGACGCTTTGCCGCCGCCGATCACGGTGATATGCTCCAGCCGGCGCAGCGGATATTCCTTCTCCGCAATCCAGAGCGTTTCCGGTTCCAGTGAGATATTCTCCCGAATCAAACGTTCCGGCGACACACCGGCCACACCGGCACGCCAGATCGCCAGCATATCCTCACGCAACTGATTTTGATTCCGTGCCATGATCGTTTTCCCGCCATATCACAAACCTGTTTTGTTTTTCAAAAAAGATTTTATGCCATTTCCCTTTTACCGTCAATCCATTTTAGGGCAATTGCACATCATGTCCGGCGGTAACGGACATTGGAATGAGGAAGGCCCGACGGTTTCATCGAACCCGTCGAACCGGTGACAACTTTTTTCAGTCGATTTTGATTTCAAGATTTTTCTCTCCTCCTTTGGGAATGGTGACGGTCAGACCGGATTTGTCCGGGTCGGCGTATTTCCCCATTTGCTCAATATAAGTGATGGGTAAACTTTTATTTTGGACACGGGCGGCTTCTTCTTCCGCTTGCGTATAGACTTTGTCCGGTGTCCGTTTGGTCAATTTGAGTTTGTATTCTCCGGGGAAAATTCCATCACCCGGTTCCAATGTTGTGACTTTGAAAGCTCCTTTTTCATCGGTTCTTGCGCTGGCTCCCCGGACCCCTTCTCCGGCGGAAACAGGAACAAAGGTCATATCGACTTCGGCCTGCGGCTGACCGTTTTGAATCACCGTTCCCGAACAGGGAACCAATCCGCTCAATCCCGTGCGTTTGCAGCCTGACAGACAAAAAATCACAACAAGACATGAAATCAATGCGGCATACTGATATTTTTTCATATTCACCTTTCACGAAAACGGAACAGCCGCAGTCCGGCAGCCGTTCCGGCTTTTCAAACAAAACCTGATTACAAATTCCCGATGGATCCGCCCCCTTCGCGGGAACCCAATTCGCCCCAGATACCGAAGTTGGAAACACCGGCC
>JAISQK010000377.1 GCA_031274255.1 Planctomycetaceae bacterium
CCGCCGGAGGCATTTCCTTAACATCCTGCAGAATGGAATGTTCCTTCCATTGGATTCCGTCGATCCCAAATTTGTCTCCATCACGATTTTCCGGTTCTCCCTCTTTCTTCTGGTTGATGATTCATTATTCTTAATTCCTTCCCAAGAAGGAAAATTCCTCGGCGGTGTGTTCATTCGCCATTTCAACTCATCAAATCAACTTGATTTTACACAAATATTTCAAAACTGTTCGCCAATATGCTATTTCAGTGTATAAATTCATCAAAGCGGCGCGTTCATTCATCATGATAACTCATCAAATTGCCTTGATTTCACGTAAATATTTCAAAACGGTGCGTCCATACGCTATTCCATTGTACCAATTCGCCTCGACTTTGTATAAATATTTTAAGATGGCGCATTAAATCGCCTCGACGACACATCAATTCGCTCAGGTGACGTATTAATTCACCCGGGCGGCACGCTAATTCGCCTAGACGGCGCATTAATTCGCTCAGGCGGCGTGTCAATTCGCCTGGGTGACATATTAATTCGCCCTGGCTGCGCACAAGTTCGCTTGGGCGAAATATTAATTCGCCCGGGCGGCACGTGATGATTCCCGGGTGTGAAAATTTCCCGTCCAGGTGTAAAAACTTCCCACCAGGGAGTAAGACTTTCTCGCCAGGAAGTAAGACATTCTCTTCCAAGCCGAAAAAGATCCCGCCGTCTTCCGTGACAGTGTGATTCCTTTTCGGGATTTCCTTTCTTCGGCTTGTTATTGGCGTTACTCCCACGACAAATCCTACTAATCTGTTTTCCTGTTGTCATGGATCGGCTCGGACTCAGAAACAGGACAGAACCTTTTCCTCTTTCAGGAACGTCCGCCGTTTGCCGCGGCGGTTTATCTTTCGGGAAGTTGGATTCTGACCGCTTTTCCGGCATCGGCGGTGTACTCCCTCGTCCCCCGGACGACCTCAATCGCCAGAGGCGTTTTCACCGCGTCTGCGTAAATTTCCTCCACCCGCGTGAAATGCTGCTGCTTTTCCTGCGGCTGACCGGTCGGGGCAAGCGGAGGATCGGTGGACTCGTTTTTGGAAACGACCACCTTGTATTTTCCCTCCGCGACCCCTTGATACATTCCGTGCGTGAACATCTCCGCAACGCCCCGCGCGTCGGTGTTTCCCGAGGCGTTCCACTTGGAGCCGTCCTGCGGCGCGAGAAAAACGGACGCTTCCGCAAGCGGCTTCCCCTCCTGACGCACCGTGATTTGACAGGTCACGAGCTTCGGCAGATCCGGCGGAACGTTCGTCCCTCCGCATCCGGTCCAACTCAGAACAAAAAGAACTGTTGCGATGAAATCAAATCGTGTTTTCATTGTTTTGTCCTCTGGAAAAGGTGTCCGCGACGCCGCAGCGGGCGGCAGCATCTTTTGAAATTCCTGGGTGATAAAATTTTCGTTATGCGGGATTCCTGTTATAGGAAAAGGTTTTCATTAAGGTATTAAAGGGATGCCTCCGGCGGGCCGCGACGCCGCAGCGGGCGGCAGCGTGGCACGCTGCACCGCACTTGCCTCCCGGCTGCGCGGTCGGCATCCAATGGATAATCTTTCTAACCACTTTCCTTTTATTTTATTCTACCGGTTGATTCCAGTGAGCAACGCGAACGGGTCATTGTTCGGGACGGTAGTCCCATCCGGGATCCAACGCCCTCGCGTTGGTTATGGCAAGGTGACGGATTCGCCGCCGTTGGGCGACCCGAACGCTCCCCAGACGCCGTAAGGACTCCGGCCGCTTGTCACCTGCCCGGCGGAAGAGCCGTTCGTGTCGACGGTCTCACTGATAAAACGCACCGAACCGTCAAACAAGCCGGCGTTCACGCCGCCGGTATGATGACCTGTCGGCGGATAAATTCCGAAGGAATTCTCCGCATCGGTCGAGTGACTGCAAGCAGGAGCGTTCGGCGGAAGGACCGTGTGAAAGCCGGAATAGATTCCGCGTCCGTCCTGAAAGCGTCCGCCGCGCAAATGAGACGCGATTTCCCCGGATTTGTGGGCGACAAGTTTCACGGCGGACTTGAGTGTGCTGCGGTTTGCCGGATCGGTCAACGCGCCCGCTCCGCATTTTCCCGTAGGCCCGCCGTTACCGGCATTGTCCGGACTCGCCACCTGAGCAACGCCTCCCTTGACCGCACGGTTGTTCGGCGTCGTGGAAATCACCGCCTCACTGGTCGCCGCCGTGTTGCTGGTTCCGTCCGTGCAAAAGCTGATATTCTTCCATGCTCTCGGGGAAAACATCATTCGACCGGCAATGGCATTACCGGCGTTACCGCCGTTCCACATGTTCCACATCCCGTCCGCGAATGAAAACATCACATTCGTCGGGCCGCTTCCGGTTACACTCCTGCCGTCTCCGTCCGAAGGACAAAGGTAGGCGGAAATACGGACATCAAAGACGCTGCTTTGTTCGTAGGTATCAAGGCCGCTGGTCGTCTTGATTGAGGAATGAAGAGCTCCCTGCTCAATATAAGGGAGAAGCAAAGCTCCCGGGCCGTACAGAGGGTAGCTGGAGTTGAGGGCCAACCGGTTGGTCTGACCGGGAAAAGCCCCGGCGGCATCGTGATAGGTATGCAACGCCAGAGAGACCTGTTTGAGATTGTTGCTGCACTGCATTCGCCGCGCGGCTTCGCGTGCCGCCTGAACCGCGGGTAACAAAAGTGCAATCAAAATCCCGATGATGGCAATCACCACAAGAAGCTCCACCAAGGTGAATGCCGATTGCGATTTTACACAGCTTTTCTTGTTAATTTTGCGTTTTTTGTCCAAAAAATAGTTTTTCATGATTCTTTCCCTCATTTTGAAATGTTTGTAAAAAAGTTGTTTGGAACACCTCGAAAACTTATTTTTAGAGTCATTCTATTCCGAAATCAGCGAGATTTTTGAAGCGGATTGCATCCGGAATCCAAGTTTTCAGAGGTGTCCTGCTCTATGAAATCATTTTAAATCGGTTCCGCGGTAAGACAAGAAGGTTTTTTTAATTTTCTCAATTTTATCAGAATATATTGTACTTTTTGCTTTTGCATGATTCCCTTGGGAAATTTTCCACAGGTGACTTGCAAAAAACAGCAGGATTAATTACACGAACAGAGTTGTCCGGATCGAAGGAACCATCGAAAGGGACATGGCGTTGATTTTTTGTTGTCCTTTTTGTCTTGCGGACAACATGAGGTTGTCGAAGAATGACAGGAAACCGGAAGAATTAAAAGACAAACATTTCACTCCGCCCAGACATAAGCCAATTGGACAAGCGTTTCGACCGTCGTTTCCAGATGGTTGACGGACAGCCACTCCGTTGCACTGTGAAAGTTGTGACCGCCGGTGTAAATATTCGGCGTCGGAAGCCCCATTTCCGTCAGCCGCGAACCGTCGGTACCGCCGCGGATCGGCTGCCAGCACGGTGTTACGCCGCTGCGTCTGGCCGCTTCCTCCAGTTTTTGAAGAATCTCAGGATGCTGATCGACTCCCTCACGCATGTTCCGGTACTGTTCCTTCACGGTCAGTTCCACCAAAGCTCCGGGAAAATCCGACCTGACTTGAGTAAGAATCTCCTGCAGCCGGTTTTCCAGTTGATTCATTTGCGTGTCATCAAAACTTCGCAGAAGAACACGGACCGCGGCAGCGGCGACATTTCCCTCAACGTGATACGGATGGAGATACGGTTCATCTCCTTCGGTGGTCTCAGGTGCCTGATTTTTCGGCATGAGAGCGATGATCTCCGCTGCAATCCGCGACGCGTTCACCATGATTCCCTTGGCGGTTCCCGGATGAATTTCCCGTCCGGTGACGCGGATCACCGCCGCTTTCGCCGTGAATGTTTCACGGTTCAACTCACCGGGCAGTTCACCGTCCACCGTGTACGCACATTCGGCCCCGAAACGTTGGAGGTCGAAAAATTGCGTGCCGTTTCCGACCTCCTCGTCCGGCGTGAAACAGATTTTGATGACACCGTGAGGTTGATTTTCCGTGAGAAGCCGTTCCACCGCTGTCATGACGGCGGCAATGCCGGCTTTGTCGTCGGCGCCGAGTAAGGTCGAACCGTCGCTTGTCACAATCTTGTGACCGCGGCAGCTTTTCAACGCTTCATCCTCCGTAATGATTTTTCCATTAGGCAGCGCGATTTCGCCCCCTTGATAATCCCTCACCTGCGGTCTGACATTTTTACCCGAAACATCCGGCGACGTGTCCAGATGAGCAATCCAACCGATCACCGGCACCTCCCTGCCGGCGACATTTGCGGGAAGCGACGCCGTCACGTAACAATGTTCGTCAACCGCAGCATCGTGAAGCCCCAGTTCCCGAAGTTCCGCCGCGAGAAGATTTGCAAGCTCAAATTGACACGCCGTACTCGGTACCTGTTCACAATCAGGACAGGAGGTCGTTTCGATGGCGACATAACGAAGAAAGCGTTCTTCGGCGGTTCGGGTGAGTGACATGATGATGTTTTCCTTCCTGATGTTGTTGTGTGATAAACGGTTTCCCGGATATACCGAATATGTTTTTTTCATTATTTGTTCACTCTTTTGGCTCTTCTTCTGCGGCACGGAGCGGACAAATCCCGGCAAACGGCCAATCCTGATTTGTAAGGGCAAGTTGTTGTTTTTGCGTGACCGGCCAACAGGAACTGTCATCCCAATAAATATTGACAATCCGCCCTTCCTGACGGCTCTCATTGATCCACCGGAACAGCTCCGCAAGGGACTCATCCGGTTCGCGTTTGTTGCCGCGGTTGGCGTCCTGCTTGAGTTCCCGCCGTGTGAACGCCACGGGGAAAAGCCGTTTCGACCGTTTTTCGTCACCGCTTCCCGGCAAAAACAGAGCAAAGTTGCTTCCCTGTGTGGAGAAGTAAAAGTAGACACGTGAAGCCGAACCGAGCGAGTTCCCCGGCAGAAAATCTTTTTCCGCTGTCCGGTACATCGCCGTCTGATGAGCAAGCTGATCAATATCACCGGTTCCGAGTGCCTGAATGACCAAATCGTTATAGCGCCGGACAAACGGATACGTTTCCGGTTTGTTTTCAAAAAACATCAGAATGTCCGTCAAATATTTCGCGTCTTTCCGAACCGTTTCCGAACCGGCATCGTTTTTCTGCATACTGTGATAAAGGAGAAGCTCCATGTAAAACAGCCGGAACTCCATCGTTTCACGGCGGTAGCGATCCTCGTCCGCAGGAGTTTCCATGTGCAGATACTCCGACGCAAAAGTGCGGAGTTTTTCCATGCCGCGGGAAACGGTTTCCGTGTCGGGACTGCAAATGTCGATCGCCGTCCCTGTGATTTCAAGAGCGAACTGTGCCCGAAACCTGTTGACGCTGCTCGTGATGGTCTGAATATCTTTTTCAAGTTCAAGAAGAGTTTGCCTTGCCGCGTCGAGTTTTCCCAGCATCGCCCGAACGATACACAGTTTGCAGATGATCAGAAACCGCGACGACCGGCTGTCCGACAGTTGACTCGCTTTTTCGTAATTCTTTTCCGCTTCGACGAGACTGACATTGACCGCTCCCGACGCCGCGCCGCTGAAAAGTTCACAATCCGCACGGCGTTCCATGGAGTTGGAAAACCGCTCCCGAAGTTCACGGTAATAACGAAGCTGACCGGGAACATCGGAAGGTCTTGTCTGATGCTCATACTTTTGGGCGATGTCTTTAATCACCGTGTCGTACAAGGCCCGCGCGTGACTCAGGTCGCCGCTGTACCGTGCCGTCATGGCCAGACCGTGCGTGTTGTGAAAAACATAGATGTCGGCAAAAGGGTTGGAGCCTTCGTTGGAATTGGCCTGCCGGATTTGCAGAGCGGTATTGAAGTAATGAATGGATTCCGTCACTTTCCACTGGTCGATCAGACTCCACGCATAACGTTCGGCAATGTGGGCTTTGAGAGGATGCGATTTTTTGCCGACAATTTTGGTCAGTTCCTTTTCCGCGTCGCGAAAAAGCGTGTCGTCATACTTTCCTCTTCCCGCAACGGTCATGCCCCGTGTGACAAGAATCTCCACCTTCAAAAGCGGTGAGGCATACTCCGATTTGGAGGCTTCCCCGAAAAGTTCAAGAAAACGGTCGAAATGATTGAGGGCTCCGGCGTTCAATCGGCCGAGGTCGGTTTTGGCAAACACCGCCAGCCGCGGACTGATTTCACCGGAACGGTCTTTCCCGTAACGGCTGATCGCTGTTTCATATTTCTCTTTGGCTTTCTCCGCGTCCTGGGAATGGGCCGTCCAGCCGCTCAATGAGTGCAGCAAAACCGCTTCCGTGTGGATGTCGCTTGGGGATTTTTTGTCCGGTGAATCCGCATAATGCCGATAGGCCGCTTCAAGTTTCCGACGGTATTCTTCGTCCAGCAGATTCGTGTCCGCAAGCGTGTATAAATCCTGAAGCAGTTGCTTTTGCGACGGAGAAAACCGGACGGCGGAGTTTTCCACCACCTTCCGCAGCCACTTCTGCACGGCGACGGTGTCGGAATGGAGATAACCTTGCTTGTCCGCGCCGAGGATTTGCATCCCGTTTGTTTCGAGAAGCGTTTTTCCGACCGCTTCACGCACAAACGGCAAAAACCACGGCATCTCCACGAACCACCACGTGCCGCTCAGTCCGGGAAGTTCCACCAGATCGGCGGCAATTTTGGCATTTTCCGCCTTTTCCTCGAATGTTTCCTGCGGTGTCGCCGGCGGCAGCGGGGAAGGATCGCGGAATCCTGAGGCCGTGAAATACCACCGGAAACCGAGGAGGGACAGAATAGCTCCCGCCAAAAGGAGACCGGAATAGAGCTTCGGATGCCTGTACCACGTCTTCTGATGTCTCGGAATACGGAGAGTCTTGCGGTGTTTCGGCGGACGATTCCGGTTCACCACGGTGTCCACATCGGATCGCCGCATTGAGGAACTGGAGTTTTCTCCTTCGGGAGCAAGGTTCAGCACGTCTTCGGGAAGCGTTTCGAGAAGCTCCTCCATACTCGCAAAAGGTTCCACCGCGCGCGCAAGCTCTATCGGTTCGGCGAAACGGTTTTCCGGCTCTTTCGCCATCACGGAAAGATACGCTTCCTGCAGCTCACGCGGCACATTCGGATTGGCGTCCCGCAGTAAAGGAGGCTCCGTCACGATATGAGCCATCAGTTTGGCACGGTTGGTCTCGTAGTTTTTTCCGCCGAACGGCGGCTGTCCGCAGAGCAGGAAGTAAAACGTGCAGCCGAGACTGTACAAGTCCGCCGCGATTCCCACGGTCGTCGGATCGTCCCACTGTTCCGGGGCCATGTAATCGACGGTTCCCATCGTCGTTCCCACCTGGGTGAGCGGTCCGGCCGGATCGTTTTGCCGGGTGTCCGCCTGAAACTTGCCGAGTCCCAAATCGAGAATCTTGACGACACCGTTCCGGTCGACCATGAGGTTTCCCGGCTTGATGTCGCGGTGAACGAGTCCCCGCTGGTGGGCGTGCTGCAAACCGAGTGCCGCCTGACGAATCACCTCACACGCCGCACCGATGGAAATTCCCCCCTGACGGCGTGAAATCCGCTCCGCAATCATCCGCTGAAGCGTGACTCCCGCGACGTATTCCATCACGAGGTAATGCACCCCGTCCGTCTCCCCGGCATAGTACGCCTGAACAATGTTCGGATGCTTCAAACTGCCGCTCAACTGCATTTCCCGAAGAAACCGCGACACCACATGCGTGTCTTCCGTGTATTGTTCCGAAAGAATCTTGATGGCGACCGTCTGATGGAGATAAACCTGTCTGGCGCGGTAAACCACTCCCATTCCGCCGTGTCCGAGAAGCTCCAAAAGTTCGTAATCCCCCAACCGCCGCGGAGAAACGACACTCTGAAAAACCTGCTCGACCAGCTTTTTATTTTCGGGAAACCGGCTCAGATACGTCTCCATGTTGAGCGGCTCGTTCCGTTTCTTGCGGATTTCCAGTTCAATCTCCAACAGTTCGCGCAAAAGTTCCGTCTGCATCGACCGGTTGACCAGCCGCAGACAGGTTTCCATTGGAATATCGCTTCCTTTTTGTAATGCTGCCTCAAAGTCATCACAAATCCGATCAATCTGCTCGGAATGCGAAACATGAAGCTGTGTTTTTTCCAATTCTTCAAAATTATCCAAGTAAGTTCACTCCTCTGCCGTCCAGATTTCCCTGATTCGTTCGAGCTTTCGTTCCACCGTCCGCCGCACACAACCGAGTTTTTCCGCAATTTCCGCGGTGGTCGCCCCTTCCAATGTCAAAAGGGCGATCTGACGTAACCGTTCGTCATTCAAAACATCAAGCATCCTCTTACAGTTTTCCGCAACACCGACCGCCAAATCCGGTGACGGTTCTTTTCCGAGAATCACGGCGATTCCGTCGCGATTTCCACGATCGTCTTCATTCGGCGACTGAAAAACGGACTCCCCGCGAACACCGCCGCCTCCCCGCTTGACCGCGTAATGTCTGCGGCGATGGGCACACGCTTTTCGGGCCGTGAGCGTCACAAGGAGTTTCCAGAGATCGTGCCGGTCATTCACCCAGGGAAACTTTTTCGTCACCATTCCCCGACAAAAACTGTGCATTGCCGAAAGAGCCACATCTTCCTCATCGACATCCCGAAGCGTCATCCCTTCGAGTTTCCTCCGCGCAAGATGAACCAGTTTCTGAAAATAGGTTTCCCAGAGTTGTTCCGCCGCCCGGGAATCCCCATCGGTCAATCGGTGAATCCATTGCGTTAATTCCTGTTCGTCATTCATTGCCGCACCCTCCGTTTGCAGAAAAAGACATTCCTTATTATACGTCATTGTCCTGTTGACTTCAATCTCCTCTCCGTCTTATTCGTTTCCCGTTGTTCCAATGGATTTGTTGGAAAGATTTTTCCAACCGACGCCGACCACACCGAAGGTGCCGAGAGGCAACATGCTGTTGCATCGCAGCCGGCAGCGTGGCACGCGGCTCCGCAGTTGCCTCCCGGCTTCGCGTTCGGCGTTCATTGTCATCTTTTTCCCGTTTTTCTACTTATTGACTCCAGCGACTAACAGGAGCGGGTTATTGCTTCGGAGCGACAGCTCCATCTGGGATCCAACGCCCTCGCGTTGGCCGCCGGAGGGAAGCATGCTGCTTCACCGCAGTTCGCAAGCGGTTGGAAACGTTATCCAACTGACGGCGAATCGAACGCAGTGAGCATGAGCCTATCGCCCGCCGCGGCGTCGCGGCCCGCCGGAGGCAAAGATTATCCGCCAAATCAGGATTGCAGCCCTACATTTGTCTTTTGTAGCCCTACAATTCCCTTTTGTATGAGCATGGCGATTGCGAAACAATGCGCTTTCGCCGCTTCGATCGTTTGAGCATCGTTCGGCAGGTTGGCGGTTTCTCCATTCCCGTCGACGGCCTCGCCATTGACAAACGCCACTCCTGCGGCAACGAGCCTCGCCAGGTGCGGAGCGTTGATGCGCCGCCAACGGCCCCGGGCTTGCTGCGTCAGTTTGAAGACCATCGACAAATACGTGTCACGAGAACCGCAGCCCTTCAATTTGTACGTGCGATGCTTCACCGTCGCAAACATACTCTCAATCGGATTCGTCGTTTTCAGGCTCGCCCAATGCTCGGCCGGGAAATCATAAAACGTCAACAAAACATCCTGATCCTTCAACAAACACTCGACGGCCTTCGGATATTTCGCGGCAAACGCCGCTTCAAAACGTTTCATCTCCTTGACCGCAAGTTCCCGTGCCGGTTGCCGTTCGATCTCGCGAAGCATCGCTTTTCCCT
>JAISQK010000027.1 GCA_031274255.1 Planctomycetaceae bacterium
GCAAAAGCAACGTAAAATCATATCAACTTTTTTAGCACTTAAACGCTTGTATCTCATAGACTTATATATGTTACGAGATGCTAGTCAAGAGCCATAAAATTTTATGCAATCTACCTAAAATCACAACGCTTTGTCTTAGGTAGAGTCGTCAATAGTTTTCGCTTCAAATGGCCATACAGCGAATAGGGACAGCCGCAAGAAAAGATACGGTATTTTTTGCATAACGAGTCGCAATGCCGCGCCGGCGTTTCAGGTGTAAAAAGGCGTTCTCAACCCAATGACGTTTTTTGGACTACTCTTTGTCATACGCACGTTGTTCCTTACGGTTTTTCCCGGGCGGAATCACCGCAGTCATTCCCGATGCCAGAGCGGCGTCAAGGAGCGCGTTGGTATCGTAGCCGCGACCGGTAAGCAAAAACCGTGCGTCAATCCCTTCGATCAGACGTTCTCCCAACTTGCAATCCGCGACGGAAAGCGTGCCGCTTCACCGCCCATCGCAAGTAGATGGAAACATCGCACATCCGCGGCCAAGTGGATTTTGGTATTGAGCCCCCTTTGGTCCGTTCCATGTCCTGGTTTCCTCCGACCGCACCGGCGGCATCGGGATGTACCTTGACATGACTCGCATTAATCATCAACCATTCAAAATCAGACTCTTTGACCGGCAACTCAAGCCATTTTTCCCACATGCCCTTGTCACGCCAGCGACAAAATCGGTAGTGCGTATTTCTTCAGCTGCCGTAATCCGGGGACAAATCGCGTACGGAGCCCCCGTGCGTAAGATCCAAACGCCGGTAATCCTGCCGGCAGAAACAGGCGTTGAGGAATGGCCGATTGTCGCGGACATTACCGATTTATGTGCATCCGCCCCATGTGCCTTTGCGTCCCGGCAGATGCTCTTCGAGTAATGCCCACATTGCGTCCGAAATGTCATGCCGATGATAAGACGCGTCCATCTGAGAAAACCTCTATTTTCCCTTGATGATAACACTCTGGCTTTCATCTGTCAACTATTGACGACACCGCCTAGTCAAGAGCCTTAATTTATTGAGGAACGAAAGGAGGAGAGGAAAAATTGATGAAGCTGTAGAATATCGTGACAAAAACATTTTGTCCCCCAAGACATTAAAGAGATGCCTCCGACGGGCAATGCACGGACGTTGCATCCCAGGCCACGAGCCGCGACAGGCGATAGCCTCCAGGCTGCGCGGTCGGCGTTCGATAGAGAATCCTTCCAACCACTTGCGAATATGCGGCGCAGCGTAGCACAGAGTATTTTCAGAATGGTGGTTGTCTGTTAAAATCAATGAGTGAAGAAAGGATGTCTCCCGCCGTCTTGCCGGACAGCTTGCCTTTCTTCATCAGAAATTTCAACCGGATGGAATAGAAAAAGACGGCATTGAACTATCGGAAAAGAAAAAGAGAGAATATGTCAAACAAACAGAACATTGAAACCTTGTCGTGGGTTGAGGAAGAATGTTTTGCCCGAAGCCGTCTTCGCATGATTGACCAAACGCTGTTGCCGGTGCAGTTGAAACAGATCGACTGCCGGACAATTGAGACCGTCTGGGAGGCAATCAAGATGCTTCGCGTCCGCGGCGCTCCGGCCATTGGAATCGCGGCCGCCTATGGAGTGTGCATCGGTTTGCAGCCGCTTTTTACAGACGGAAACATTCCTGACGAAGAAACCTTTTTCGCGAAATTGTACGAATCCGTAAGGTATCTTGCCGCGAGCCGCCCCACGGCGGTCAACCTCTTTTGGGCACTCGACCGTATGAAGGAGCTGGCGGAATCATACCGCGGAAAAAAGAGCGTCACGGAACTGGCGGACCTGCTGCTTGCCGAAGCCAAGGCCATTCATGAGGAAGACCGCCGGATTTGCCGGGCAATCGGACGGTATGGTGCGGAACTTGTGAAGGACGGGGCCTCACTTCTCACCCACTGTAACGCCGGAGGACTCGCCACCGCGGACTACGGAACCGCTCTTGCGGTGTTCTTTGCGGCACAGGAGGCGGGAAAGAAGATTCATGTTTTTGCGGATGAAACGCGGCCCCTCCTGCAAGGAGCCAGACTCACCGCATGGGAACTTTTGCAGCACGGCATTGACGTGACGCTGATTTGCGACTCCATGGCGGCAATGGTGATGCGTCAAGGAAAGATTGATGCTGTGTTTGTCGGGGCGGACCGGATCACCGTCAACGGAGATACCGCCAACAAAATCGGCACCTACAGCGTCGCCGCCGCGGCAAAGACGCATGGGATTCCGTTTTACGTTGCGGCACCGGTTTCGACATTTGACCTGACTCTTGCGGAGGGTTCACTCATTCCCATCGAAGAACGTGATCCGAAAGAAATCACGCACAGCTTCGGGACGCAAACCGCTCCGGATGGAGTCCGTGTTTATAATCCGGCGTTCGACGTGACACCGGCACCGTTCATTACGGGAATCATCACGGAGTTCGGCGTGATTTCCCCTGTTAATACGGAAACCATTGCCGGTACCGTCGGTAAAAATCGCGGTAAAGTCACTTTGTGACACCGCCAACAGCATCATGGTACGCTACACCGCACTTGCTCACGCTCACTTCGTTCGGTTCGCTTCCGATGGATCATCTTTCCATCCGTTTGTGATGTGCGGTGAAGCGGCACGCTTCCCAGCGACCAGCGGGAGCGGATTCGTGGCTCTCGGGACGGCAGTCCCATCCGGGGTGCAGCGTCCTCACGCTGCTTGCCAAAATCTCGACTTGTCCCTTTGAAAAGGAGATTCTATTTCATGGAAAAAACCGTCATTCGCGATTGCACGCTGTATCGCGGAGATTGCCTCGAAATGCTCCAAAAGCACCAGGGGACGACCAAGAAGATGAGAGCGAAAGATCGACCGTTGGCAAACGATTTTCTCTCCGACGAAGACTTTGAAAAACTGCTCGACGCATGGTTCGGCAATATCGTGCGAGTATTGGAACCGGGCCGTTCGGCCTATATTTGGGGCGGCTATGCCAACCTCACCAATTACCCGGCGTATTTGAAAAAGCACGGCCTGTACTTCTCGCAGTGCATCGTATGGAACAAGATGCATCCGGTGCTGACCCGGCACGTTTCCCAGTGGGAGCGAGTTCGTGGCTTTCGGAACGGGCAACGTACGGACATTGCAGCCGGGAAGCCCCGGCGGGCGGATTGCCTTCGGCTTCCAGTGGTAACGTTTTTCCGTCTATTGACTCCAGCGACTAACAGGTGCGGGTTTGGTTCTCGGGACGGTAGTCTCATCCGGGATGCAACGCCCTCGCGTTGCCGCCCACCGCGGCGTCGCGGCCCGCCGGAGGCATCTTTTTCCTTCCCATTCAGAAACGTTTCCCCATCCCGTGAGTCTCTTGGCCGCGGTTTTAATCGTGGCTATCACTGTTTTATCCGGTCGTGTTTTCATCTTCTCCTCCGTAAATGATCTCGAAAGAAAGAAGATTAACATATTTACGAAAATTAACCAATCTCAATTCGCGCGTCTAAGTAGTTGCGCCGTAAAATAGGAGATTTAGTGAAATTGCTCTTGTCCCTTTTCGGGATTTTTGTTAGGATTGTGTATTGTTTTAACAGGACATTATTGCAACAGAAAGGAATCCGATGTCAATCAATGAACGTCAATCGTATCCGACCGACTTAACCGATGACCAATGGTCCATCCTGCAACCGCTCCTCGTTCTGCCCGAAGGCGGACGCCCCAAAACCACCGACCTTCGGCAAGTCCTCAACGCGATTCTTTATCAAACCAAAACCGGCTGTCCATGGCGGTTCATGCCTCATGACTTTCCGCCCGAAGGCACCGTCCGGCGCTATTTTCACTACTTCAAACGCACCCAACAATTTGAGTCTATCAATGAAATCCTTCGCAAGCAAGTTCGAGTTCAAGAAGGACGCAACGAAGAGCCCAGTTTGGCAATCATTGATTCCCAAAGCGTTAAAGCCGCCAACAGTGCCGGAGAACGGGGTTATGATGCGGGAAAAAAAATCAACGGAGTGAAGCGGCACTTTCTTGTGGATGTGTTGGGTTTGCTGATTTGTATTGTGGTTCA
>JAISQK010000014.1 GCA_031274255.1 Planctomycetaceae bacterium
AAAAGTTGACCGATTCGAAAATCGTCTTGCATTTTTTGCCGGGCTATTCGCCGAATTTGAATTGGATGGAACGCTTGTGGAAGTTTTTCAAGAAGAAGATTCTCTACAACAAATATTATGAGAAGTACGAAGACTTTTTATCCACATGCAAAGGCTTCTTCCGATGCCGGACGAAGTAACGTGACGAACTGCGCTCGCTCTTGGCCGAAAACTTGCTGCGTTACTCCATCTGAAAAACGGAATTCCTAACCGGATCCGGTATACCCCACCAATTGTGCTAAACTGTACCCCACAGTATCATGAGAGGTACTCTCGTGATACTGGTACGTAGCCATATTGTCTATATGGAACATTATGATAACATAATGAAAGCGATGATCAGGAAATACAAAGTCATGCTGTCGTCCTGCGTTGCCTCGACTGCCGGATTGTTCGGTTTTGATTCAGATGCAGCTTATTTTGACCACCTTCGGTAATTTCATTATACCCTGAAATCTCCCCAAAGTACAAGGGTTTCTTGTCTAAAAAGGTTTTCCAAAAGTTGAGACGATGAAAACATCGGTCTGCACGATTTTCAATGCCAACATCATTTTTGCATGCCGTGACAACGCTCACAAGACCGGCTTTTATTTTTGTGTTTCATGCCGTATACTTATTGATGAAACACGGCTTCTTGACGGCAGAATAATACGTGATACGCTAATGGAAAAGCCAGAGTGGATACGGTAAATATTGAGCGGGATGCCGCAGAGGTCAATACATGGAATTTTGCCAATGAAAACACATTTGATTCTGGCAAGCCGTTCTCCGAGACGCCGCGAGCTGCTCGAAGAGGCCGGTTACGTTTTCTGTGTGATGCCGGCGTCCGATGCAGCGGAAGATGCGGTTCACAGCGGCGAAACACCGGAAGAGTATGTCAAGCGGCTGGCCTTTCAAAAAGCGGCGGATGTTCTGGACCAATTGGAGAAAGGCACGCAGGCGATCCTCATCGGGTGTGACACACTGGTGACGGTCAAAGGAAAAATCATCGGCAAGCCGAAAGACCGCGATGATGCCAGGCGGATTCTTCAGGAACTTCGGGGCACAACGCACGAAGTCCTCAGCGGACTTTGTCTGTGGAACACCTATGAAGGAATTGTCGCAGAGGGTATTGACCGCACAATACTGCAAATGGATGCCATTTCCGATGCCGAACTTGAAGAGTACCTCAACACGGAAAAATGGGCGGGAAAAGCCGGAGCGTTCGGCTATCAGGACGGCTATGATCGGCTTCACATCGTAAGCGGAAGCGAATCCAATGTGGTGGGGCTTCCGATGGAATTATTGGAACATCTCATTGAGGATCATTTTATCACACCGGTTATTTCAAAAAAAATGAAAGAGACATTACAAACAAAACTGGCCGCATCTCATCAGGAACATTTGCTTGACCACTGGGATTCCCTCACAGAACTGCAACAAACTCTTTTGAGAAATCAGATTGACTTCGTGGATTTCGATCAACTTGCGGCACTTTATCAAAACCGTGATACTGTCATTGATACGGAGCCGCTGATTTCCCGTGCGGAAGAGCCGCCGTTTTACGTGCTCGGAAAGGAGCAAAATCAAATCGGCCGTCAAACCGCAATCCGGGCCGGTGAAGAACTTTTGCGTTCAGGAAAGGCGGCGGCACTTGTTGTCGCCGGAGGTCAGGGAACACGGCTCGGTTTCGAACATCCGAAAGGGATGTATCCGATCGGCGCGGTCAATCACACGACACTTTTCCAGATTCATCTTGAAAAGATCGCCGCACGGGCGAAAAAATACGGTAAACCGTTTCCATTGTGTGTGATGACCAGTCCGGTGACACATCAGGAGACTGTTGATTTCCTTGAAAAACACAACCGGTTCGGCTTTCCAGAGGACGATCTTTACATTTTTCCGCAGGGGGTCATGCCGGCGGTGTCGCTTGCGGACGGCAAAGTGCTGCTTTCCTCGCCGGGAGAAATCGCGTTCACACCGGACGGTCACGGCGGAATGCTCACGGCGATAGAAAACAGCGGAACACTGGACAGACTCGCAAAACGCGGTATCGAACAGCTTTTCTATTTTCAGATCGATAACCCGCTCGTGGACATCGGAAATGAAGAATTCCTCGGTTATCACCTCTTGAGCGGTTCGGAACTTTCCTCGCAAGCGGTGCGGAAACAGTTTCCTGAAGAACGTGTCGGCAACATCATTCGCGTCGACGGGAGACTGCATGTCATTGAGTACTGCGATCTTCCCGATGACGCGGCGCAAATCCGCAAACCGGACGGCACACTTGCCATTTGGGCGGGAAGTATCGCTGTCCATATCATGAATCTTGCGTTCCTTAAAAAACATGCCGCTATGAAGGACTCCTTGCCGTTTCACATCGCAAAAAAGAAGGTGCCGTATGTGGACCGGCAGGGAAATCTCCGGAAACCGCCGGAGCCGAACGCAATCAAGTTTGAACGGTTCATTTTTGATCTTCTTCCGGCAGCGGAAAATGCGATCGTCGTGGAAGTTGACGCCCGGCATCATTTTGCTCCTTTGAAAAACGCAAGCGGTGCCGCTACGGATACACCGGAATCGGTGAAAAAGCAGTGTCGTGATTTTTACGTCGAATGGCTGAATGCGGTCGGCGTCGAGGTTGTTCCGGGGGTTGCGGTGGAAATCAGTCCATTGTTTGCCAACTCACCGGCAGAGCTTACCGGAAAAGTCGCGCCGGGCACACGCATCACTTCCGACCGTTACTTCGCATAAATGAAATGTTCCGGTATCAAGGGGAATGGTATTTCCACTAAGAAATCGTGTTTTTTTCGATTTTTTCGCGGTGAGGAGCATTCGGCGTAATTCTCCTCGCGGCTTTTGCCTTCGAGGATAGGCCTTCCATCTTGCTTTAACACTCGCGGCTCCACACGACCTGATTGATGCCCCGCACGATGCTGAGACAATTCCACCGGCAACGTGCCGTTGCATCGCAGTCGCGAGCCGCGACGGGCGATTGCCTTCGGCCTCCAAGTGGAAAGATTTTTTATCTGAAAGCGACCGCCTCGGAGAGGCCGGGAGCAAACAGGGGTGCAGCGGCCTACCGCTGCCCGCCGGAGGCAAATATTCTTCATTTGGTAAGGATTGCCATGCTCCAATCGCTGATTGCAGCCCTCCAACGGCTCAATGTTGTGCTCCAATTCCCTTTTGCAGCCCCCCAATTGCCATTTGTTCCGATGCAATTCCCTTTTGTTCCGGTGTAATTCCCTTTTGTTCCGATGCAATTCCCATTTGTTCCGGTGCAATTCCCTTTTGTTCCGGTACAATTGCCATTTGTTCCGATGTAATTTCCTTTTGTTCCGGTACAATTCCCCTTTGCATGAGCATGGCGATTGCGAAACAACGCGCTTTCGCCGCTTTTCTTGCCGGTATCAAGAGTGGAGGATGATAAAAAGTCCGATTTTTTAGGGAATTTTTTGAATAAAACGTAAGATTCAATCTTAAAATCCTGCCTTTGATTTCAATCGTTATTTTCGATTGCCTTTGTTCTGTTCCGTTTCTTGACCGAATTTTCTTGTTTTTGGTTTTTTTGAGAAAAAATTCACTCAATTGCTCTTGATTGTTTTTGCAAAATCGGTTAAATTGCTCCCATCAGTTTGAGGGAGGAAGTCATCGTCAGGAGGATGAGGCTTTTTTCGGAGAGCTGATCCCAAAAAGGATTTTGGAGATGCGCGTGAAAAGGATTTTACACACAGGTTTGATTACGGAAAGGTGTTTTGCTCAAACAATCACCACGGGGTTTATCGTCTGAAATGCGGAAGACCTTGAAGAAATGACGATTTTATTGCAGAAAGCATGGATGTTTTCTGCATTTTTCTTTACTCGCCTGATCATGTTTTCATGATGAAAACACAAATTTTTTTCTGCGCCGGTACAATCGTGCCGCATGGCATTTCCGTAAATTGTTTGGTGTTTTACGAGTGTTTCTTTGATGTCATGATTCAACACATGTTTATTATCGAAAACATCCCGAATGTTCCGTTTGTTGACAAGTTGATTCATCAAAAAAGAAATCGTAAATATTTTCCGAAGAGTTTTTGCTCTTTTTTCCCTGAAAGCTAAGATTTTTCATACTTGGCGGATTTATCCTGTTACAAGTGAAAAATTTTTACACCTCAACGGACTTCCGTTTCCGGTAATAGAATCCGTAAGCAGACATTGCCGCGAAGAATTGAGAGTCCCTGGAATAAACTACGATGAAAAAATCACTGTCCCAATCACGATTGAACCGTAACTGTCGTTTTGAGATCATGGAAGATCGCATTGCCATGTCGGCGGCACCGTTGACCGGAGCGGACACGCTCAATCCGTATGAAGAGGATACGGGTGTTCCGTCCTGTGTTTCCGAGCCCGACCAATCGCCGGACACTTACGCGTTGATTAACCCGTCGGGGAACAATCAGCAGAAGTACAACGACATGACAGGATTGGAAAACGCCAAAGATCTTTACGGTCTCGACGGTTCCGGTCAAACGATCGTCATCATCGACAGCGGTGTCGCTTACGATCATGCGGCACTCGGCGGCGGATTCGGTGAAGGTTACAAAGTGGTCGGAGGATATGATTTCGCGGAAAACGATGCGAATCCTTATGATGATTCCCCCGGCGGCGGACACGGCACTCACGTTGCAGGGATTATCGGTTCCGAAAGTACGCTTTATCCCGGCGTGGCACCCGGTGTTGACATTGTCATACTCCGTATTTTCGACGACAACGGCAACGGCAACTTTGAATGGCTCAATCAGGCTCTTCAATGGGTTCACGCCAACCAGTACGCTTTTGAGAATCCGATCACGACGATCAATCTTTCCGTCGGATTTCAGGAAGATGCCGGCGGATACATGAATACGCTGAATGAAAGTCTCAGGATTCTGCATGACGATGGAATCTTCATTTCCGTTGCGGCGGGAAATTCGTTCCAAACACTGCCGGATCAGCTCAACTGTCTTGCCGCCAGTGAGTATGTCGTGGCGGTCGGAGCGTGCGACACCACCGGCGCGCTCAGTTATTTTTCGCAGCGTGACGGAAGTATCATTGTGGCACCGGGGCAAAACATCAAAAACACCGTCTCCGATGCAAAGGGGAATAAAAACGGTATCGCCGATGATTACGCCACGCTTTCCGGCACAAGCATGGCGTCTCCTTATGTGGCGGCGTCGAGTGTCTTGATTCGTCAGGCGTTCACACTTGTCGGAAAGACCGGCATCACTCAGGATGATATTTACCGTGTCATGTTTGACACCGCGGATTCGATTTTCGATTCCGCAACGGGAAAAACTTATAAGCGGCTCAATCTTCAAAAAGCGATAGAGTCAATCCTTCCGAAAGACACCGCCGGAGAAACGGCTGCAACTGCGGCGAATGTTTCGACGAAAGAGAACACCTTCACCGTGGACGGTTTTTTCAACAACAAAACCGACAAGGATTATTATGTTTTCACCGCGGGAGAGTCCGGCAAAGTTACGATCCAGGCGGAAACAGCCGGAACCCTCACCGGCAAATGGGACATCAGCGGCATTCCCGGAGCGGTGATTGACGCTGATGGAAATGTTGTCTTCACGGCAACCGCCGGTCAGAAATATACGATTGGTTTCAACGCTGCCGGAAGTATCGGGGCTTACACGCTGAAAGTCCAGATAGGTGACGCCAAACCGGTCACGCCTCCGGCGGAGCCTCCCCTTATTGACACGGACACTCCTCCTGTGACAACACCGGCAACACCAGCAGTGCCGCCAGCAACACCGCCCGCCGTGACACCGCCAATTGATCCTCCGGTTGTTGAACCGCCGGTTGACACAAATCCTGTGACACCGCCGAAAGAGGATACCCCAGCACCGCCGGATACGTCCGTCACGCCGCCGGTGCAGGAATCACCGGGAACGCCGATGGAAGTCAAGGCCGATCAAACGGTGATCGGACATCAGAAGATCGCGCAAAACGGTACGTGGTATTCTTTGTCGGCGGTTCATTCAGGAATCATGACGGTGGAAGTCGCATTACCGAACGGCACAACATTGAGTCATGTCGTCATCGAACAAGTGGACGCTGAGGGGAATGTGATCGCCACATCGCAAAACACGACGCGGATTGATTTGAACGTGACTGCCGGATCAACTGTTTTGATTCGTATCCGTTCTCTTGGCGGTGAAATCCTTGATGCCGATGTCCGCGTGTGCAATCTTGTCCGCCGCGAAGGAAAGAACGTGTTCCTCGTCGGAACAAACGGTGACGATACCATCACGTTTACCGCCGGTTCCACGCATACCGTCGAAATCAACGGCACGAAATACATCTTTCAGGCCAACGAAACGGGACGCATCAACATTGACACCAAATCCGGCAATGACCGTGTGCTTCTTGTCGGTTCGAATGATTCCGAACGGATCGACATCAATGGAACCGATGTCGGCATGAGTACCGGTACGTATCAAGTGCATGTCACCGGTGCCGAATACTTCAGCATTGACACACGGGACGCTCAGGACAGTCTCTGGTTTTACGGCACCTCAAAGAATGACAATCTCGTTGTACGGACAGACGGTATCACCATCAACTCCGACAGATTTTTTGCCGAGGTCAAAAATATTCGGAATTTTTACGCCTATTCCGGCGGCGGAAACGATACGGTCACGCTGTATGATTCGCCGGGGAATGATGTTTTGACCGTTAATGCGTCTTACGCTGTTTTCAATTCTTCCGGAGTGAACAGCCAGTTTTACGATTTTGCGTCGCTCATTGCCCGATCGACACACGGCGGTTACGATACCGTCACGTTCACCGACACACGAGGCGATGATCTGTTCATCGGCAATTCACAAAACATGAAAAGGTTTTCCGGCAGTCAGTACGCCGAGGCCGAAGGGTTCACACAAATCAATCTCATTTCCCTTTTTCACAGCGGACGTGACACGGTGCAGCTCGAAGACTCCGCCGGTGATGATACACTGGTCATTTCGCAGCATGATTTTGTGATGTCCGGTTCGCACTATTCCATTTCCGTCCGAGGGTTCGACCAGGTTCACGCCGACAGCGTTTTCGGCGGCAACGACAAGGTGATGATTTATGACATTCTGGAAAAAGGCCGTGTCATCGCGAAAAACCGCTCCATCAACGTGACCGACACCGTTTACGAATACGGAGCCGACGGCTTTGATGAAGTCTGGCTTTTCGGACGTTCCAACGGCGAAAACCGTATCGAACAGGGAAAAATTGATTACGTTCTCTACGCTCTCGGGGAATGGACACAAAATGATGTGTGACTTTCAACAGACAGCCGGATAACAGGATTCAATCAGTGGGATTTAATCATCAGCCATGATCTAATTTGCAGCAAATAGGATTGTTAAGTATCAGTCCCCAAAAAATCCTAATCCTTTGCTGCGTTTTGATATTCTTCATCCGTAACAGGTTTGAGCCAGGTTACTGTACCGTTTTTGGTTTTGTTGGTGATGGCGAGGTGGGCAAAACGGCTGTCGGGAGTTGCGCCGTGCCAATGTTCTACGTTTGACGGAATCACCACAACATCGCCTTTGGAAAGTGATCTTGCCGGTTTGTTGCGTTCTTGATAATATCCTTTGCCATCTGTAACCAATAAAATCTGTCCCGCCGGATGTGTGTGCCAATTATTCCGGCAGCCCGGCTCAAAAATCACATCACCAACCGCAAAACAATTCGTCTCGTCCTGCGCAACCAAAATGTTCACAAAAGCCGTGCCGGTAAAATATTCCGCCGATGCCTTTTCGCCTTTCGGGAAAGTTACGTTTTCATTTGAATCAAATAAATTTTGTTTTGCCGAAAACGAAATCGGATTCACGTCAATCAGTTCAAGAGACATTATAATTATAAAGCGAGACCTCCGCTTACTTTGATAATCTGTCCGGTTAGCACTGCGGCGCATTCGCCCGCAAGAAATAATATTGTGTCGGCAATATCCTGTGGTTGTATTAACTTGCCGAGCGGAATTTGCGGCAAAACAGCATTTGACAATTCCTCATCAATCCAACCTGTCTGTGTCGGTCCCGGCGCCACGCAGTTAACCGTGATACCGTACTTGCCGACCTCCATTGCAATGCTGCGGGTCAGGGCTTCCACCGCCGCTTTGCTCGCCCCATAGGTGATTTGCCCTGCGAAAACCTGAGCCGAGTCTGTGGACAG
>JAISQK010000104.1 GCA_031274255.1 Planctomycetaceae bacterium
GGGAGGCCTTTGCTAAAGTTCTGCCGTCGGAATGGCATGTCATCGGCAAAGCCACACCATTACTATTGAACACGACAACAGCAACACCCGCCATCATTTGGGAAGACTGACCAGACGTACCAAAGTTGTTTCGAAAAAAGAGTTCATGGTTGATCTGTCTTTGCGTATTTGGCATACTGTCACAACCACCAATCGCTTCTCGCTGCTTCAGGAAAAGATTCTATCTCTATTTAGGTAAACACTCTCAAAACAAAAATACCGGTTGATTCCAGCGACCAACGGGAGCGGGTTGTTGTTCGGAGCGGCAGCTCCATCCGGAGTGCAGCGTCCGCACGCTATCGTGCTACGTTGGCGAGTCTGTCATTGTGGAGTTCATTCCATTCCGACGGAAAGGACTTGTCATTTTCATGCAGATGGGATAATATATAAACAGAGAGAGTTTTTTATACTGGAATCGTCCATCGTTTTAATGAAAAGTGTTCCTATGTCAAACACAGACTTTGACCAATCGCTCACGCAGCTTGATGTCGAGGAGATGAACTCCGGGGATGCAAAGCGTTCCTATCTGAATTTCAACATCATGGCCATCGCGGCATTTGTATTGAGTGTCCTTTCGCCGTTGACTTTTTTGAATTGGCGGCTGGTACCGATTCCTTTCGCGGCACTGATTTTGGGAGGAATTGCCGCACGGAAAACGATCAATTCGCCCCAGGAAATCGGCGGATTTCACTTTGCCGTGGCAAGTCTTGTGATTGCCTTTTTCCTCGGAGGAACATGTACGGTCTGGAATTACCGGGTCGATTCCAAGCGTGTGCCGCCGGGATACATCGCCATTGACTTTGAGGAAATGCAGCACGACCACAAAACAAAAGAATTGCCTGAAAAAATAGTCAAAATAGGAAAAGAAGGCCGTAAAATTTATCTCAAAGGCTATATGTATCAAGGGCGTCAGATGAGCGGAATCAAGAATTTTGTACTGGTTCGGACGAAAGAACACTGTAAATTTTGTTCGCCGCTTCAAAATCCGACAGATATGATCGATATTTATTTAACAGGCGGCAAGACGGTCAATTACCGGACAACGCCCGTTTACATCGGCGGGGTACTCCATGTGGATGAAACAGCAATCAGCCGCGGCACGATTCCGTATTTCATCGAGGCGGACATTTTTAGATGATTAATAGTTTTTATTTCAATAATACAGGAGTCTTATTCAATGAAAATCAAAACAGAATTTGACAGTTCGCTTCGCGGATTACGTTATACCGACGATCAACAGCCGATGGAAACGGATGATTATCGTGCCATTGAGTCACGATCAATCCTTGCTTTGATTTTCGGGATATTTTCCTTTTTCACGATTTTTTCCTGGTGGTTTGCGTTCATTCCGCTGGCGAGTCTGATTGTCGGCTGGCTGGCACTGCAAAAGATTTTCACGACACAAAAAGAAATCACTGGTTTCAAGCTGGCGGTGACGGGAATGACGCTCGCGATAGTACTCGGAATCGTCGGAATGTCTTGGAATTATTGGAGTTATCACAATCTTACTCCTGCCGGGTATCAGTTGGTGGAATTCAGTGATTTGGCCGCTGACCCCAAAACAGGCAAAATTCCGGATGAAATTCTGGCTCTCAACGGCAAATACGTTTTCGTGCCGGGATTCATGTCGTCCTTAACGCCGGACATGACAGGAATTACGGAGTTTCCGCTCGTGAGGACGCTACAGCGGAGCAAGTTCGGTTCCGCGACACCAAACCCGACGGAAATGGTAATGGTTAAAATGGTGAATGGTCAGAAACTGAATTACTGTGTGGACGAGGTGAAAGTAGGGGGAATTCTTCATGTGCAGAAGGATTACGACTACAATAATCTTCCGTATCAACTGGACGCAACGATTTTCCGCTCCAAGGGGTTCTGAAATTCACCATTTGCAGCCATATGCAGTTTGGATTAGCTTCCCGCTTTTTGGGATCGCATGCCGCCCGCCGCTTCCGAAGCGGAAGTCATCACCCCGTTATGATAGGGGAGTCTCTATTTTCGGCTGTCGGAGTCATGGAAGAGTCCGGTGACGCCGCGGAGAGGAAGAATCATGGAAATTCCTGTACCGGGAGCCTTCAAGTTGAGTGCGTCGGCCACTTCGGTGACAATTTTTTCGGAAATCGATTCCGGCACAACATTCAGTATAATCTCTTTTTCCGGTTCAATGGCGAGACCAAGGAAGCTCGTGATGTCGTGAATACCGCTTCCGCGGGCGTGAAGCACGGTAGCTCCCGGCGCTCCGGCGTTTCGCGTCACCTTGATGACGTGGTCGGCCCACCCTTTGTTGACGATTGTGATAATCAGTTCATATCCTGTATCAAAGTTCATTGTTTCCTCCGCCGAAATATCCGGCTGTCATTATACATTTTTGTGTGAAATCTCTTTGTGCAAAATCATGTGAAACACGGTATGTCAGGATTTTCTTTTGAGGCATCCGGTGATCATGACGACAAGAATCGGAATCATCGCTACAGTGGCGACAAAGCCGAAACCATGTGTCATGCGGTCTCTTCCGTCGAGTGCATCGGCGCCGCCCATCGTGACCGCCATGAGAAACGTCACAAGCATCGGACCGGTCACAACCGTACTGGAATCATACGCGATGGATGCGAACATCCGGGAGCAGAAAAAGCCCGCAATGATAATCAACGCATAGCCGGGAATCACGATCCAAAGGATGGAAAAACCGCACAACAACCGGATCATTCCCAACATCACGGCCAGGGCGATCCCTACCGCCAGAAGTCCGACGAGCAGCCGTTTGGGAACGGCACCGTCAGTCGCCTCTTCCACTTGATTCCCGAGAACATGCACTGACGGTTCCGCCAACCCGACCGCCAGTCCGAGCAAAAGTCCGACGGGAACCAGTCCCCAACCGCTTCCCATCAATGCCAGCGACTTTCCAAGCTGAACGCCGACCGGTCCAAAACCGATTTCCACCGCCTGAAGGAACAAAATCAACCCGACAAGCACCCAAACGGCTCCCTTCAGAAGACGCTCTTTGTACTCCGGCGACACTTTGGCGGGGTGAACTCCGAGAAACCAACCGATCACCATCAGCGGCACAATTCCGCGAAGTACCGTTACAGAGGTCTCCCGGATGTCAAGGAAGTCACTGAGCACCCCTAGCAGTTCGGTCAAAAAATGCAGCATTCGCGGTCACCCTTTTCCAAACAGACTCAGAATTAAGATACCGTAAATCGGACCGAGCGACACAATCCCCAAAAGCCCAAAGCCGTCCGTTGAGGCGGACCGTCCGGCAAGGTTCGACACGAAACCAAGTCCGATGGCAAGAAAAAACGGCACGGTCAGCGGCCCGGTGGCCACTCCGCCGGAATCAAGAGCCAATGGAACGAGCGATTGCGGAGCCACACAGCATAAAATCATGGCCAGTGCAAATAATACACCGAGAGCCGTTGCAGGATTCACGTTCCAGATAATCCGTAAAATGGCGGCAATCAGCAACAGTCCGATTCCCGATGCGACAATCATCGTGAAAAGAAGCGGTGATAACATGTTTTCTCCCGCCGCCGCTTTCACATTGTTGTTGAGCACCACGACACTGGGGTCTGCGACACAGGCGAAAACACCGACCAGAAACAGAATAAGGACGAGTTTCCACATCGTCATATTCGGTCCGCGGATCAATTGCGCTCCGAGGAGTTCCCCCATAGGCGAAAGGCAAAGCTGCACACCGCGAAGAAAGAGGAACAGTCCGAGTCCGGCAAATAAAACTCCGACAATCCACCGCGGCAGCATTCCCGGCTCCATAAATCCCAGACAAGCCTGAAAGATCAGCACAAGAACAGCAATCGGCGCAATAGGGACAACCGCTTCCTTAATATTATTCATCATAAAGAGCATTATAATTTTTCCGATGCCGTTGTCAAGTTCAAATTTTTATGAGACCTCCCGCTCTTTTGTTCGGTTGATTCTGTCAACATGTTCCATCGGGAAACAAACGCAAGCCAAGAGGAATACTATGATAAATACTTTACTCCATGAGAGTAGTGATGTATTTATAGATTACGTAGCAGACCAACCGTGTAATGTGTTGTTTTTGATAAAATAGAAAATTTAGAAAAATGGATTTTGAAAAAATTAACAACGACATAAATACCTATTTTGTCTATTTCTACATCATATCTGATAATTTTGCTGGACATCTATAAATACATCACCACTCTCAGAAATTTATGGGGGTCAAGTATGCGTAATATGAGTTAATATATCAATCAACGCTCTCAAAATATTCAATGCAAGAAAGTCATCAATATCATCTCTTTTTATCTCAGTTGGTCAACGACTGGAGCGGAGCGGGAATGCGACCGGCAAAACGGACAAAATCGTTGCTCCCGTCCGCATTACGGACTTCCAGAACCGGTGACGAGCCGAAAAGTCCGCCGAAATCCACCCAGTCTCCTGCTTTGGCGTCCGGCACAGGAATCAAACGGACGGCGGTCGTCTTATTATTAATAACGCCGATGGCCATTTCATCGGCGATGATTCCGGCAATTGTTTCCGCAGATGTATCGCCGGGAATCACAATCATGTCGAGTCCGACGCTGCATACACTGGTCATCGCTTCGAGCTTTTCGAGGACGAGATGTCCGTTTTTCACCGATTCGGCCAGTGCCGCGTCTTCCGACACCGGAATGAACGCTCCACTGAGTCCTCCGACACTGCTGGAGGCGAAAAGTCCTCCTTTTTTCACCGCGTCATTGAGCATCGCCACCGCCGCCGTTGAACCGGGAGCCCCGATTTTTCGGATTCCAAGTGCCTGAAGAATTTCGCCGACACTGTCCCCCACTGTCGGAGTCGGGGCAAGAGAAAGATCGACAATCCCGAAACCGACGCCGAGTTGTTCCGCCACTTCACGGCCGATCAACTCGCCCACACGGGTCACGCGGAAACTCATGATTTTGATTTCTTCGGCAAGATCGTTGAGTGTCAGCTTTTTCGCGGAATCCGCAATCCGCCGCTTGAGAGCGCTGCAAATCACTCCCGGTCCGGACACTCCGATGTTAACGGTTGATTCCGGTTCCCCGATTCCCATGTACGCTCCGGCCATGAAAGGATTGTCTTCGGGAATATTCGCGAACACAACGAGTTTGGCACATCCGAATCCCCGCTGACTTTTCGTGGCCTGAGCGATTTTCGGAATGATTTGTCCCATTTGAAGTACGGCGTCCATGTTGATTCCGGCTTTTCGGGAAGCCACATTCACCGACGACGCAACACGTTTTGTCCGGGAAAGGACTTCAGGGAGCGAGTTCATCACAACCTGATCCCCGCGGGAAATCCCTTTTTGCACGAGTGCCGTAAAACCGCCGACAAAATCCACACGGCATTCATTTGCGGCGTGGTCGAGTGTTTCGGCAAGCTGCACCGCGGCTTCTTCTGTGTGACCGGCCAACAAAATCGCCGCCGGTGAAATGGCAATCCGCTTGTTGATGACCGGAATCCCATATTTGCCGCCGACCGAATCACACAAACTGACGAGATTTCGGGCATGATCGGTGATTTTATGGAACACTTTTTTGCACATGAGGTCAACACCGGTCGCCGCACAATCATTAATATTGATTGCCAGTGTAACAGCACGGACATCAAGATGCTCATCATGAAGCATCCGAATTGTGGACATGATTTCGTCTGAGTGAAGCATAATGGAGAAATGATTATTTTTTCTGAAAATTTTTAGTACAATTCCAACTGACCATTTATATAATTTTACCACGGTTTTTCATTCAAAGGAGGGGACATGTTCAAAATAAAATCACCTCACGCACAATTATCCATTATTGTGTTTTGTTCACTGATTTGGTTTCTTATTGATCTTTGGACGTGCGGATTTTCCGTTTTCACGAACCCGACACCGTCGAAATTCGATGTCCGGTTATGGCGAATCATATTCAGTACTCAATATTCGACACTCCTGATCATTCCATACTACCTGTTTTTACGCAGTCTTTGGATTACTTTTGCCGCGATCTGTAAAAAACGGAATCAAAAATCCGTTGCCCCATTTTTCTCTGGTACTGAAACAAATCCTGTCACTCCCGGTTTCTCCAAAGCGTTCGTGATGTCCGGCTTTCTTTTTATTGCAGAAATGACCATAACTCCTCAATTTGGAATTGGTATTAATGTTCAATGGCGTTGGTATGGCTGCTTTGTGGATTGGGCTTTACGCATGACAGCGGTTCGTTGTCACTGATTGGAATTGGACTCACTTGATGATTTTGATTACAGTCTTGAATATCAGTGACTTGCCTCTGTTTTATGACTGAATTTCTGAACAAGACGGGCAAAACCATTAAATGTCATAAATTTTCTCTAATAGAAAATTTTTATGCGACCTATTCCATTACAGGAGAGTGTCCTATATAATGGCAATGACAGGAATGATTTCGGCTTTGCTTTTGTTCAAATGAAGAAAGGAAAATCGGTATGGCATTGCCTCATTTTTGGGTGGATGACCGGAAGATTGACTCGCTGGACCTCAAGGTTTTACTTATCGGACAGGGGATTCACGTTCACGAAGAGGTTTACGACACTCTCGCAGACACGCATCGGATCACGCGGAATCTCCGAAGTTGCAACACGTTGTTTCTGGGAGACAATCTTCCTGTGTACATCGGACGTACCGGGCCGGAAACACCGTTTCATCTTGTGATTCACGAAGGAAAACCCGTGTTGAACTATGCCGGAAACTTTCTCACCGAGGTTCGTATTCCATTGGGAACGCGGTTTTTTGCCCAAAAAACATCGCACGGCATCCCGTTCGGAGAGATCAGCACGATTCAGGGGGAGGACATGTTGGCATTTTCGTATCTCTGGCCGTGTGAGTTGGCGAAATCGCATCACGAATGCCGTTTTTGTCACAGCGGAAACGCAACTTATCAGATGGTTGCGGAGAACATATGGCGTGATTTTTTCCTTCCGCCGGAAGACATTGCGGACATTATTCATTATGCGGTGGAAACGGAGCCGCAGATTAAAATGGTGCAACTGACAGCGGGATCGACTTTTACACCGGATGAGGAAGTGGATCGTTACGCCGCTATTTTGAGGGAAATGACGCGGCGGGTGGATACGTCCAGGATGAGTCACGTACTTCTTTATCTGACGCCGCCGAAAAATTTCAAGAAACTCGACTCGCTGTTTGAGGCCGGAGCGACTGAAATTGCGTTTGATTTGGACATCTGGGATAAATCGCTGTTTAAAGAATACTGTCCCGGCAAGGCGGAATTCACCACGCATCGGCAGCACATTGACGCACTCCTTTACATTGCGGAAACATTGGGCCCCAACAAAGCGTGCAGCGTTTTGGTTGCAGGTCTGGAACCGGTCGAAAGTTTACTCGAAGGGGCAACATTCCTTGCCGAACATGGAATAGTGCCGCTTCCGTCGCCGCTGATGCCGTTCGGGGTGAACAATCCGGCTCTTCCGGCGACGCCCGGAATGGAATACTTCCGTCGGCTCCGTTCGGAAATGGCCGGGTTGTATCTGAAACACGATCTCGTCGTGCCGGGAACCGCCGGCTCCAGTGTCTGCCTGAGCCGCGACATTTGGCTGAGACGGCATCTTCTTGCGGAACAAGTGCCGGTTTGAAACACCTTTTTTCTGCTTTTTCAATCATTTTAACCAAGTCATCTCACAGTCAGGAGTTTTTACCATGAAAAAACAACAGGCGTTCACCCTCGTTGAACTTCTTGTCGTGATTGCGATCATCGGGATTTTGATCGCGTTGCTTTTACCGGCCGTTCAAGCGGCGCGGGAAGCAGCCCGCCGGATGCAATGTTCCAACAACATGAAGCAAATTGCTCTCGCGGCGCACAATCACGAAAGTGCCAAAAAAGTATTTCCCGCGGCGTTTACCGGTGAAATTCATTCGAAATATGCAGGTTACCCGATTCCTCCGTATTACTACAGTTGGTCGGCACTGGCGGAACTGAGTCCTTTTTTGGAACAGACGAACATCTACAACACAATGGACCTGAGTGAGCCGATGTATGAGTTGGCACCGCCGTATGGAATCACGTCACCCAATCGTCAGGCGGTTGGAACACTGGTCGGCACATTCCTTTGTCCCAGCGATACCAGACAACCTGTGACGGCAAGAGCGTATGAAGTGGACAATCCCGGTCCGACAAATTACGCCTTCTGCACAGG
>JAISQK010000116.1 GCA_031274255.1 Planctomycetaceae bacterium
GCCTCATCAAGACGTTCCGGCACCGTCCGGGACAGCTCAAAAAGCGTCAGGACCGTGTCGCGGCCGGAATAAACCTGAAGAAGGTATTCCACAAACAACTCGCGGTATTTGCCTCCCTCGGCGTGCATGAAGAAATGTCCCATGCCTCCCATCTGGGAATAGAGCATGGCAAGGGTCCAGTCTTTCGGCAGCGGGAGTCCGACATGAGGAAAACTCTGGAACCGGGCAATGTCAAACCGGACCAGAAGTGCGAACGGCACATAAAATTTCGTCTCAAAATAACGGTACCTCGCCATTTGCAACCGTTCCTGATTGTAACCTCCGAGAACGCAGTAGCCGTTTTCCTTGTGAAAACTTTCCATGTAAACCGCGACCGCTTCCGTGATCCAGAAGTTGCATGAGCTGCGCGCGTTTTTCGGAAACTTGCCGCTGCACGTGAAAAGCTGATGCGTCGCCTCATGAAAAACCGTCTTGTGCACTTCAGGATCGTCGGTGTGAAAGAAAAAGCAGCATTCCTTTTCGAGGTCAAAATAACCGCCGGTGATTCCGATGTGAGGATGCGCGTTGACGTTGGCCTTGATGTAGTCTTCCTGATTTTTGTAGTACACCACCCGCAGATTCGCCTCCCTGACGGAAGGACGGCCCTGAAACATCGCGGAAAACTCGTCGTCCGACGCATGAAAAAGAATGAACACCTGAAGCCACGCCCGGTAGAAATCCTCCAGCTCCCGTGACAGACGCACTCCCTCCTCAAGGCTGTGATTCGTGGCGATGGTGTAATGTTCCGACTCGATCTTCCAGCCTGTCTGGAGACCGGATCGGATTTTCGCCTCCTCTTCCTCCGGCATCCACTTGCCGCGATAGAACCGTTCCCCGTTTTCGTACCGCTTGACATACTTCGCCGGAAGCCATCCGAACCGCTCATGTTCGAGATTGCCCTGTTTGAGCATCCGGATTTCCCAATTGGTCCGCCACTGATTTTTGTAGTTTTTCAGTCCGAGAATGTTACGGAGCCGCTCATGATTCGGGTCCGCATGAAGAGCCGCAATCGCCATCTGCATCGCCAACACACTCTGCTTCTGACGCACGGCCCGATTCAACAGCCGCTGAAGTTCCGCCGCGTACTCCTTTTTGATTTTCCACCGGTCGGCGTTCCACTTTTGGACAAGTTCCGGCGAATCCTCCGGCACAGACTCCGAAACGATCTCTTTCGGAAACGTCGGAACATAAATCCGGTCTTCCGCCGACGGCAGCAGCTGGTCGCGAGTGAGCTTCGCCTCACGAAGGAGTCCGTTTTTTTCGCACCAGTCGGCAAGTTCCGTCGTCCTGACACGGTAATCCGTTACCGCCTGACGTGCCTGATCCATCAGCGTCTCCGCTCCGAAACACGCGGAGACGCCGATGAAGAAAGAAACGGCCAGTGAGAGAGTCCGTAAGAAAATGGCTTTTTTCACGAGGATAACACGTTTTTTATGCGGAATTTTGGGAACAAACGGAACCTGCACTCCAATTATACCATATTCAAGACGGTAAAGACTTCCGCAGGAACAGCGAGGCCGGACTGACGGATATTCAGATAGTGACGAATAAAGTCAATTTGCCGATTTTCAGTCTGTTCCGCCGGTTTGACGCCGCACGGCCGTACAGACCGACGTTTTCCGCTTTGTCATGTGAAAACATGGTATCGGCAATGATGTCTTTGTGAGAGAAAATTTTCCTTCTTTACGAGACTTGTCCGGGAACCCTGTTGATTTCCGAACAAGTCTCATAGATAACGGGCGATGTTACCGTTATTCACGCTGTTGGTGAAGCGGTACACTTCCTGCGTTCCTATGGAGAAGGGAATGATTTTATCATTCCGGCGTCCGGGGGGCGCGCATCGGACGCGAAAGAATCGCCGTTTGTTCCGGTGTCGGATCAATCAGCGTCATCTTGACGGGGTCCCACTTGACCGCCGATTTCGTCCGGACGGCAATATCGCAAAGGTGACTGATGTTGTCGCTGCGGACCGCGTCTTTCAGTGTTGAAACCGGCTGCTGACCGCTCTTGATCGACCGGATAAAATCATCGATATGATTGGCACTCGGTGTTTTCTTCAATATCGGTTCGCCGTCCAACGGTGTCTCCAGCAGTTTCGGATCACTGGCACTCAATCCCGCGTTTTCGGCGTTTCGTGCCCAGGTGTCCGGATCGCCTCCCGTCAATCCCGCTCCGCGCCGCACTTCGATCCAACCATGTTCGCCGATAAACCGCGTCCGGTCGCCACCGGTTTTGAATCTCAGCGGAACATCACCGAACTTGATTTCCATATCCCAGTTGTACACGCAATCGTAAAGTCCTTTTGCTGGAAGATCACCGGTTCCCTCGACGGTGACGGTTCCTTGCAAATCGGCGTCGCTTCCCCAAACCATAATGTCGAGCGGATGCGCTCCCCAGCCGCCGAGATAGCCGATAGAATAATCGTAAATCCAATATGTTCCGTTCGGCTTGCAGCGGTCTGTGGTGTACGGCGTTTTCGGTGCCGGACCGAGCCACATTTCGTATCCGTCTTCGCCGAGATCGGGAGGAATCGGCGAAGACGCCGTTGAACCGCCCGCCCCGCCGTTGGGTGCGTCCACTTCCAACGCCTTGATTTTGCCGATCACGCCGCGGCGGACAAGTTCGCAACCTTTCCAGCAATGCGGCATACTGCGCTGCTGCGTGCCGTATTGAAACGTCAGTCCGTTTTCCGCGAACACTTTTTGACAAAGCAGATTCTGCTCCATCGTCAGTCCGAGCGGCTTTGCAACATGGACGCTTTTTTTCGCTTTCCCCGCCGCCAACGCGATCGGAACGTGCCAATGATCCGGCGTGACAATAAGGACGGCATCAATATCGTCTCTTGCCAGAATCTCACGATAATCGAGATAGGCTTTCCCTTTACAGGCGGCGGCGATCCCTTCCCGACGGCTTTTGAAACAATCCGCCACCGCCACGCTTTGGGCATCTTTAACGGTCTGCGTCCAACTGTACACCATACGTCCCAGACCACCGACTCCGATGTGACCGACGGTAATTCGTTCACTCGGCGGAACGGCGTCATCGGCTCCCACCGCCGAACCGGGAATCACCAGCGGCGAAACCATGGCGACCGCCGTCGCGGTCTTCAAAAAATGGCGACGTGAAAAGGTGTCTTGAGTCATTGTTTTTTCTCCTGAAGTTGTTGTTGAAAGGAACTGTTGTTGTGATTGTTGAGACATCGTTAAACTCCTGTAAAGGTTTGGTGATATGAATAGGCCGCAACGCCGCGGCGCCAACGCAGCACATTGGATCGCACTTGCCTCCCGGCACTTTCGTGCGGTCGGCGCCGGTTGGACAACGTTTCCAACCATTTTTGTTGTTTTGTTGTTTTGTTGTTTTGTTCCGGCAATATTCCTTTTTGTTCCGCCGGTTGATTCCAGCGACTAACAGGCTAAGGATCGTTCCTTTATCGGGTTGGAAACATTCTTGGTAACCTCTTGTGATAAAACGACTTACGGTGAGAAACTTCCGTATATAAAACAAACCACCGTATCATTCTGCGTATTATAGCGAGTTTCGGAAACCTGTATATGGTTACATTTCGGCGTTAGTGGTTACAGATTTTGATCAAAACCGGTGGATTTAGAGAGAGT
>JAISQK010000165.1 GCA_031274255.1 Planctomycetaceae bacterium
CGGACTTCGTTTGACACCGGTCAAATGTTCGATACGGGCTGCCGCTTCCTTGGCGGAAGCGGGCGAACATGATTGGAATTCGGTGATAATGGAGTTTCGGTGTTGTGCCGGATCACTCGCGGGGTGATACGAATCCATGGCTGTCACAAGTTGAATGCCGCCCTTTTGGTACATGTTCATCACACCTCGAACCGTAGGAGGAGTTTGGCGAACGAGGAGGGCGATTTCCGGTGCGAATTTGTCGCAGGCATGCAGCCAAAGGATTTCGAACTGCCGCATGACTCGTTCGTCAGGGTAACTGTAATGTCATCGTTGAAACGTCTTCCGTTCTTCCTCTGTATAATGGGCTCGCAACATCATCTTCCTCCTGAAAAAACTTAGACGAAAAACAAGAATTATATCATTTTACGTCAATCTTGAAAATAGATGTTTATTAACGTTGAGGGGTATATTAGACGGTATAAATTGCGCCAAATTTGTTGGAAACGCGCCAATAATTGGTTATAATAATTATGTAATGTCTATCATAAAAAATGTCGGTAATGTAAACTTTACTATAGATGCAAATGTATTATTGAAGGGAAATTTCATGGCAAACGTGACTCGGCAGACACGGCGTTTTTTCCTTCCGATGTTGACAGGAGTGGTTCTTTTGTGGAATATGCCGTTGTCAGAAGCTGAGTGGAATCAGGAAAATTTGAATCAGCGGTCAAGCGTTTTATGGGATGGAGGCACACTGCAAAAAACGCTCACCGACTTTGCCCGGCTGTACAAAATCGGGATTTACCTCGACCGCCGTGTTGACCCGGATCAACCGGTGAAGCTTCAGCTCAATGACCGTCCGATTCATGAGATTCTGACAAAATTGGCGGAGAGTTTCGGTTTGGGGTATTGTCAAATCGGAAGTATTTCCTACATTGGCCCAATAGAAGATGCCCGGCTGTTACCGCTACTTTTTACGATGCGGAGTGAACTGGTCGGGAAATTACCGGAATCGGCTCAAAAAAAACTGACGCAATCGCAGCGGTTCCGGTCGGCTTTCCTTGAGACGCCGCAGCAAATATTCCGAAAAATTGCCCAAACTGCGGGTTGCGACGGTAAAGCATTCGGCCAAATGCCGCACGACCTTTGGCCGGAACTCGACTTTCCTAATGCAACTCCGGTGGAACTGCTGACGGTGTTATTGATCGGGTTTGATTCCACATTTGTGATTTCGTCTGATGGCCGGACATTGACTCCGCGGAAGATTCCGCACGACTTGATCATCTCACGAGGATATCCTATTTCGGAAAACGAGGCAAAAATCTGGCAAGAAAAAATCCCGGAAATGGAGTTTTTTCTCAATAGCAAGGAAAATAGAGTGACGGTCAAAGGAAGATTGGACAATATAGCGAAAGTGGACAGTTTTTATCGTACTGCTTTGGCGGCCTTGAATGCTCAAAATTTTGAATCGAACAGAATTCCTTCCGCTGTGACCGACACATCACCTATCGGAAAAAGTAAGCTTCAACCTCTTGATTCCAAAAGATTTACGACTAAAATTACCAACAAGCCGGTTCGACTCATTTTGCAGAGTTACGCTCAAAACATGGGGCTCCGGCTTGAAATTGATGAAGACTCGTTCCGCCAAAAGGGAAAAACGCTTGACGAACTGGTGTCGTTGGAACTGAACAATGCGACGGCAGAGGAGGCGTTTCGTAAGTGTCTGAGTCCTGTCGGCGGTACTTTTCAGATGACACCCGGCTTGGTCAGAGTCCGTGCCAAATAACCGTTCTAAACCGTTCGGCATTCCTTTATGCGTTTCAAACTCATTGCCTGTGAAATTCTTTTTCGCGAACTCAGTTTCGTTTGCGCCAAATCGCTGCACCGGATTGATGTCGAGTTTTTACCGAAAGGTTTACACGATGTCGGAAAAAAACGGATGTCGGAATCGCTCCAAGAAGTTGTAACCCGAATAGACGAAACAGGTTATGACGCCATTTTATTGGGGTATGCTCTGTGTAACGGCGGAACCGTAGGGCTTTCCGCACGAACGATTCCGATCATTTTGCCGCGGGCTCACGACTGTATCACGCTGTTTTTCGGGAACCGTCACCGGTATGAGGAGTATTTCAATACCAATACCGGAACCTATTTTCAGACAACCGGTTGGCTGGAACGCGGCGCGGATATTCTGCCGCTCGTGAAAGATCAGGAAATTTATCAACAATGGGTCGAAAAATACGGAGAGGACAACGCGAAATATCTCCGTGAGGCATTGATGGTGCATTATTCAAAATATGCGTTCATTGAGATGGGAATCGAACCGGATGACCGTTTTGAACAGATCACCCGTGAACTTGCCGCCGGAAAAAACTGGCAGTTTGAGAAGATTAAAGGGGATATGTCGCTTTTGGAACGATTGGTCAACGGTTCGTGGGATAGCGAGGATTTCCTGACGATTCATCCCGGAGAAACATCGGAGTTTGATTACTCCGGCAAAATCATCATTGCGACATGATATGGCATGAAATTGATAAAAATTTAAGACAATCCGGCAAAATCGTTCCGGTAGGGCTTGCCAAAGAAGAAAAAAATGGCAAAATAAGTGACTCTTTATAGTAACGGGAATGTGAACTTGCTGAGCTGTTTGGCCGCAAGTGTAGAATTGATATACAGTTAAGGATTAAAAAGTCATTTTTCAGGTTGAGCCTGTTGACCGCAGAGGTTGCCAAATGGTTGAAGTAGAAACATTGAAAGTTGAAATAAGAAACACACTGGGGAAACGTAACAATCGCCGTCTCCGTAAAGACGGTAAAATTCCGGCAGTCCTCTACGGACATAAGCAGGAAAATGTCAGTCTGGCGGTTCCTGCGGACAATCTTGCGGCGGTGATCCGGCATGGAAACCGTTTCGTGCAGCTTGGCGGTGCCCTTCGTGAAAAAGCATTGATTAAAGAGTGTCAGTGGGACACTTGGGGACAAAATGTCCTTCATCTTGATTTGGCTCGGGTCGGCGAACACGAGAAAATCAAGGTTCATGTGGCTCTTGAACTTCGCGGTGATGCTCCCGGCGTCAAAGAAGGCGGTGTGGTGAAGCATCATATTCATTCAGTGGAAATGGAATGTGAAGCGGCTTCAGTGCCGGAGAAAATTGAAGTGAATATCAATCACCTCGAATTGAATCATGCAATTCATATTAATGAATTGGAAATTCCAGCGGGTTCGACGATATTTGAGGAACCGGCGGCGGTGGTGGTTTCCTGTGATCCGGCGGTCGAAATTTCCGACGAAGATTTGGAAGCCAAAGCGGATGGCGAACAGCCGGAAGTCATTAGCCGTAAAAAAGAGGAAAAATCCGAAGAATAGGATTTGTGTTCATGAAACTATTGGTTGGTCTTGGCAATCCAGGTCGGGAATACCAAGGGACAAGGCACAACATGGGATATATGGTTTTGGCTGAACTGTATGCAAAATATGGCGGTCAAACCAAACCGAAACAGCGGTTTCATGGTGAATTGATGGAAATACAGGTGGCCGGAGAAATGGTGTTACTTCTTTCTCCGACGACTTTTATGAATCGAAGCGGTTTGAGTGTTCAGGAAGCGGTTCGTTTCTACAAAACAGCACTCACAGAGCTTTTAGTGATTTGTGATGATTTGAATCTTCCGTTTGGTCAGTTTCGGCTCCGAACCGGAGGAAGCAGCGGTGGTCAAAAAGGTTTGCAGGACATCATTCAGAAACTTGCTTCGGAGGAATTTTGCCGGGCGAGGATCGGAATTGGCCGTCCTGTTAGTGATGTTGATGTTTCGGATTATGTTCTTTCGCGGTTCAAGCCTGAGGAACGAAAGAAATTACCGGATCTGATCGTTGATGCGGCCAGTGCTGTGGAATGTTGGGTCAAAAACGGCCCGCAGGAGACAATGAATCGGTTTAACAGCCGTTCATAAATCATTAGCGATGTTACTTTTATGAATTGAGTTACTTAATTAGCCGGTCCATAACCGCAATCACACTTGAGGAGTGTTTATTTTGAAAGAAAATGTTTACGAAGGGCTTTTTATTCTCAACTCGGAGTTGTACGCCCGCAATCCTGATGAAGTTTCCGGACAAATTACTCCGTTTGTCGAGTCGCTCGGCGGTGAAGTTTTATTGAGCCGTCTTTGGGAAGAACGGCGTTTGGCTTATCCGATCCAGGGATACCGCCGGGGAACATACTGGTTGACTTATTTTAAACTGGATTCCCAAAAATTGACGGAATTGACCCGTCAGTGCCAGATTACCGACAGTATTCTCCGATTTTTGTTCCTGAAAGTTGACCCGCGAATTGTCGAAACGGTGGTCGAACACGCAAAAGAAGGTCCGATCCGGTCGATGGTCTCCACTGTTGGAACGGAGGAAATTATTATCACAAATATTGATGCTGCTCTCGAAGAAGATACTGAGAAAGTGTTGTGATATTGATGACTGTAATACTGTAGACACTGAAAAGCGTAACATTTAAAAACGCGGAGTCTGTCATGGCAAGTTATAATCGTGTGATCCTGATTGGGAATCTGACCCGTGACCCGGAATTGCGTTATACCCCGACATCGTTGGCGGTGGCCGATATTGGTCTTGCCATAAATGACCGTCGGAAAGGGCAAAACGGCGACTGGGTGGAGGAAACGACCTTTGTGGACATCACCCTTTGGGGACGTATCGCCGAAGTGGTCAGCGAGTACTGCTCCAAAGGTTCTCCTTTGATGGTTGAAGGACGTTTGAAGTTCGATTCCTGGGAAGGAAACGATGGTCAGAAGAAGAGTAAACTCAAGGTCATCGGAGAGAAAATTCAGCTTCTCGGTGGCGGAACCGGTGGTCAACGCGGCGGCGGAAATGCCGAAAACCGTTCCTACAGCGGAACTTCCGGCGGAGGTGGCGGAGCGAAGCAGCAACAAGCCCCTCAAGATGCTGGTTATTATTCCCAGCAGCCGTCTTATGATCAGGACATGGGGGGATCACTTCCTGAAGATGAAATTCCGTTCTGATTTTCATTGTATGGTTATCTGCATTATTGGTCAATAAATCGTATTGAAAAGTGAAAATAGGTAAGTAATATGACAATAGTTAAAAATAAGCGGTCGCGAAATGTGGCAACCATTGCGAAGCGGCTTCCCAGGGAAGAAAACAAAGGGATTCAGCTTCTTTTGATTCAGACGGTTGACCCGCTCGGAAAGCAGGGTGACATTGTTTATGTCAAACCGGGGTACGCCAACAATTATCTGATTCCGCAAGGGCTTGCGACGGCGGCAACAGATCATCACAAGCGGATGATCGAAAAACACAAGGCAAAACTCTTTGAAATTCACAGACAGCGGCTCACGGGGTTTCAGACTCTGGCGGAAGAGATTCGCCGTAAAAGTATTTCTATTGAAGCAAATGCTAATGAAGAAGGTCATCTTTATGGTTCCGTCGGACCGGATGACATCGCCAAGGCACTTCGTTTGGACAACATCGCCTTGACCGCCGACCAAGTCCGTTTGACCGGGCCGCTCAAAGAATTGGGACTCTACACCGTTCGGATCTACCTCGGTCATGACATCGAAAGTGAACTGAAAGTCTGGGTCGTTCCGGTTGTCGGTGAAAAAGACAAATAGTTTTCCATCTCATTGTTTCTGTAGCGAAAATATATCGAACAGACATCAGAAAGGGGACAATCGTCCTCTTTTTTGTTGCGCTATTTCTGCTAACCCTGTTGTATTGTAGCGATATTATTGATTCTATATGTTTCTGTGATTGTGACGTCTGACCATCTCTTGCAAATCGATAACTTTTCTTTGTAAGCCGACTCTTGGGTTAAGTATGACCTAAATTTGGTTATCGCAGAATCATCAAAGGAATCAGGGGGAAATTGTATCCTCGGCAGGTCATTTCCTTCTCCAAAAGAGGGAAAAACTGTTTTCAACTCAAGGCAACCGAAGCCAATTAACAGGTCATTTTGACAGAGAAGATAATCAATGGGGTTTCTCAAACGTTTTTTCAAAAATGTGTTTCGTGATGGTTCCATACCTATTGGCGGAAGCAGTTTTGACCAGATTCCGAGATCGGAATTAGAGGCACATCTTAATGTTGTCCGTTACGGATCATTTGTTCTCCCGGATGCAATCCGTCCGTCGTTCGACCTCAAGGTCGTTCCGATCGAGGGATACCGTCACGATCATTATCATGACGAACAAACCGGAGCATCCGTACCGGTGATTATGAGTTCCGTTTCCCGCGAAAAACTTTTTGAAACGTTTTTAGAGCTTCTTGACCCCTTAGGTTCCGTGGTGGATGTTGTACTGGAAACGAGTCACAACCGTGAGAAGACCGGACACACCGACCTCTACCGCGAACACATCGACATGCCGGTACTCAAGAGTATTCTCTACGATTTTGAGGATATTCTGGTCAATGACGGCTGTACCGGCATCGCGGTTTTGAATCCGTTGATTCCGCAGGAAATTCAACTCGACGAACATAAACTTTTGATTGTTTATGGTGAAGAATTGGAGGCTTACGAAACCATTCTCAAGGAACACCGGATTCCATGTAACGAACAACTCCATTTTCTGACCGAAGCGGAACATGTCCATTCCTCAAAGGACACCTATGTTGAAATGTTTAACGAACTGAAAACCGATCTCGGCATGGATGGCGACTACTTTTAAATTCAGAACAGAATGATTCGTGACGGAGTAAACCGTTTACTTCATTTTCCGTAAAACGCGCCGTCTTGCCGGACGGCTCCATTTTCCACGGAATACTTCTTTCGGCTTGAGTAAAGCATTTCTGAGAGTGGTGACTCAAAGAGAAACATCAACGTGACACGTTGGATCGCAGCCGGGAAGCCCCGGCAGGCGATTTGCTCACGCTCACTTCGTTCGGTTCGCCTCCGATAGAGAATCTCTCCAACCGCTTGCGATGTGCGGTGAAGCGGCACGCTTCCCAGTGAACAACGCGAACGGGGCAACATGCTGTTGCATCGCAGTTGCCTTCGGCTTCAAGTGGGAAAGATTTTTCCAACCGATGCCGACCGCACCAAAGGTGTTGGGAGGCTACCGCCCGCCGCGGCGTCGCGGCCCGCCGGAGGCAAATATTCTCTTTCATGCGAATACTTTGAGCTCTATCCGGTACATCATCTCTATTTGTATCAGCACTCTCATAATTTCCCTCTCGCTCTTTGTGAAATCATTGGTCGAGAATCTTTTCACTCTACGTTGGCGGTTTTTCGAGTCTCAAAGAATCACCGGTTTCCTTTTGCAGACGCAGCAGTTCACGAAAGAGTTCCTGTGTTTTTGCGGCGTATTCAGGCTTGTCCGCGAGATTATTTCTCTCGTCAGGATCGTTTTTCAGATTGAACAAAAGGAAAATGTTTCCTTTGGGATAAAGAATCAGCTTGAAATCGCCTTTTCTCACCATGCGTTGCTGCTGCATGTAGGCACCGTAAATCGCGTCATAATGCGTGGATTCCTCCCCGCGGATGAGCGGTAAAAGACTTTTGAACTGGATATGTTCCGGCACTTCGGCACCGGCGGCATTCAGTGAAGTCGGGACAATATCCTGAAGGTAAACCGGTGTTTCAATACGTTCATTTCGGGGGAGTCCGGGTCCGGCGACCAAAAGCGGTACTTTCACACTGTGTTCAAACATGTTCTGTTTGCCGAAAAGACCATGTGCCCCGATCGCCAGACCGTTGTCCGCCGCAAAAAAGATATAGGTATTGTCCTTTTTTCCTGATTTTTCCAGTGCATCAAGAATGCGTCCGATCTGGGTGTCGAGGTGAGAGATGATCGCGTAGTATTCCCGGCGGTGCACCCGTACCGCATATTCCGTCCGCGGAAACGGTGCCAGCTTTTCATCGCGAAGATCGGCGGAACACCCCATGATGTCCTTGTAAGGATTCTCCGGCAAAAAACTGGCGGGAACATCCATTTTTTCCTGCGGATACAAATCGACATATTCTTTAGGGGCCTGACGCGGGTCATGCGGTGAATTGAACGCAAGATACATGAAAAACGGTTCGTGACTTTTCGCAGCCTCTTCGATGAAACCAATGGACGAATCCGCCAGACTTTCCGCCCAATGCCGGCCGTCCTTTCCCCAATGTCCTTTGAACTGCGGGTCGAACGGAGACCAGACATCATCAGCCTCCTCCGACGGTCTGTTATAGGACGATTCCGTTGTCGGCGGCATTCCTCCGCGGACAAGACCGACATGATCGAAGAGATGTTCCGGCGGCACACTCACATGCCATTTGCCGGTGAAATACGTTGTATATCCGTTGCTTTTCAAAAGACGTGCCCAAAATTCCGACTCTTCCTGTGTCCGTGTTTGTCCGTCAACGCCGCCGTTTTTTTCAGGACGCAAATCTTCTTCCACCCGTTTGCGGGCATGCCAGAGAAAACGTCCCGTGTTAAGCATCGAACGGCTGGCTACGCAAACGGCACCATGCCAGCCCCCTTGATTATAAGCGTTTGTAAAATGGATTCCCTCTCGGGCAAGCCGGTCAAGATTCGGCGTCTTGACAATCGGATGTCCGAAAGCGGCAATCGTATTAAACGACTGATCGTCGGTGTAAATGAAGACGATATTGGGCTTCTCCGCCGCACGGACAAAACCGGCGGCAAACAACAAAGTGACCGTCATGGCAAATCGGAACATCATTGTTTATTCTCCTTGAAAATGATGAGGGATGAAAATCTTATCTTGAGAGAGCCGCTTTTGTTTCAACCGCTCCCCATACCCTAAACTTGACCCATAAAATCGAACATTTCCCTATAGTCGTAGAGGGTGTAGAATTTCTGTAGGCCCCGCCAAACTGTTTTGACGCCGGGCGGACCGTCGCTTGGGGACCGTCGGGGACCGCCGAGATTGCCTATATGCTCCACCGCTTCCCCTATCGTGTACGGTTTTTTGGGGGCTTTCTTCGTTCTGTTTGCTACACAATACAAGACTTTCCATTCCTCTTCGTCAAACAGTAT
>JAISQK010000252.1 GCA_031274255.1 Planctomycetaceae bacterium
TAAGAGAAACGTTTTTTATTCCTTTTAAAGGAAAACTGAAACTCGAAATCGCTTCACCTTTTTTCAAAAATCCAAACCTTTTTCAAATAACTTCATACACAACTATTGACAATAGCTCGCAGTTTCCATCGCATATCGCAAGCGATTAGAACTGCCATTTGCCAAACGGCAGTTCGCCTTCGGACCGCACGAGCGTTGCTTCCCGGAAGGAACTATCGGCCGGGATGCCCCGGCAGGCGAGCGATAACCTCCCAGCTGCGCGGTCGGCCTCCGATGGATAATCTTTCCATCGTGAGGCCGAATGGAACGCAGTGACCATGAAGCTACCGCCCGCCGTGGTTCGGCCTGGCTAATTTGCAATCATTGTTACAATGTCGCCGCGAGGATCAGCAGAAAAATAAAGATTCCAATGAGAAACAGCAGCGTCGCAAACAGAATCAACGGGTACACAATATGATCGTCATGATCGTCCTGTTTACGGGAAAACAGTTGCTCCCAAAGAGGCTTAATCCATTGCCGGAAACGAGGATTTTGTGAGAATTCCTCCCACGGCAAAACCGGCGGCGGCTGAACATGGAGCGGCTGTTCCTGTCCGGGAAGCGTCACGAAATAATGTTCCGAAGTATCTCCCTGTTCCGATGTCATACCGCCCGACGGGAAACGGATTGAGGAAAAGTCCATCGTTTCACTTTTAAGGCCGGTCAGGTCCATTTCTTCCAAACGTGCCATTCCGGAAACATCCGCTTCCTCCGTATTGGGGACGGAAAAGTCAGGAATTTCCGGGACACGGAAGATTTCGTCTGCCGAACGCGGCCGGTTTTGGAGCCAATACCGAAGCCTTTCCGCAACTTCTTCGGCACAGGAGATTCGTTTTTGCGGCGCTTTTGCCATCATTTCCATCAGAATTTTCGCGAGGCCGTGCGGCAGGTCCTGCCGAAAAATTCTCACGTCCATCGGTTCCGAACGGACATGAGCGATAATCTTCTGTCGCGAATCCCCTTTGGGAAACGGAACGATTCCGGTGAGTGCCTGATAAAACGTGCAGCCGAGCGAATAAATGTCCCACAGCGGCGAAGGAATACTCGGAAACAGAATGTGATCGGGAGCCATATAATCCGCTGTACCGACCAGCTTTCCCGACGGCGTATTTAACATCGGAAGGTGACTTTTCCAAGCGGCTTCTTCACTCAGAAAACAGAAAAAACCGAAGTCGGTGAGTTTGGCGGTTCCTTCCTGATTGAGAAGAATGTTGGCCGGTTTCACATCACAATGAACGATTCCCCGTTGATGCAATGCGGCAAGCCCCTCGGCGACATCAAGAATCAGCCGAGCCGCCGTCTCTATCGGAAGCTGCAATTCACGATGGATCCGCTGTTTGGCGTCTCCGGCGTCCATGTATTCATGCACCGCGAAAAAAAGACCGCCGTCTTCTCCGAAATCAAGGACACGGACAAGATTCTCATGACGGAACTGCCGCTGGATCTCGGTTTCACGCTTGAAGCGATCGACGATTTCCGGCGTCACTTTCGAAGAGGAGAGAACTTTCACCGCAACGAACTGCCGTGAATCCTGCGTCTGCGCCAGAAAAACATGACTGTAACCGCCGCGTCCGAGTGAATCAATCATACGGTACGGACCAAGCGTGAATTTTGTCCGTCCTTCCTGCAACTGCGTCAACTGCCAGGAACTGAGGAATCCCGATTGGAGGAGTTCCCCGGCAAACGCCCGGGCTAACGATGCGTCCGTTGTTTGCGAAGGACGCAGTTTCTCCAGGATTCGCCCGAGCGTTTCAGACTTCACCAAACCGGAGGCATACACATTTTGAATCAATCGGGAATCAAACGGCACAGAGCTATCTCAACAGGTCATAAAACAGGTAAGTTGCAACGGGGACAAACAGAATCAACGGAAACCATGCGCCGAACACCGGATTTTCATACGCTTCTCCAATGGAGCGAAACAGCATTTGCGCGGCAAGAAACGCAATCACAATCAGAGCGGTGATTCCGAGTGCCTTGAAAATGTTGCGGTCTGAACTGGACAAAATGAGCGGCAGTCCCAAAAACAGAAGCGTCATGTCGAGAAACGGCTGGGTGATGCGTGCGTGAATCACCGTTTTCACACTCTTACTCGGATCAAGACTCGGATTGCGGATTCCCTGAATGAGCGAAACGGTGGAACCGTATTTTTGCCACGTTTTCCCGCCGGCAAGCTGGTCGAACGTGATCGAAGTGGCGGCAAAACACTCGTTTTCTTTCAGAAACTCGGAGTCTTTCGGTGTGAAAATCACGGGGTTTTCCTCAATCTTTTGCGTCGGAGCTTCGAGAAGTTCTTTCGGTTCGGTGACATTTTGGAGCAGAAAACCGGCGGGATGATTTTTGTCCGCTTCCTGATAAACAGCGTTTTCCGCCTGAAGATTCAGTCCGTATTTCCGAAGCGGCGGCGGCAAAGTGAAGTTGGGCTTTGAAACGCGTTTCTCCTTCCAGTAAGCGTTTTCCGCCTGAAGCTGAAGTTCCGTCTGCCGGTCCGTGATTCCCTCGACACTGCTGACCGCATCTTTCCCGACATCTTTGGCGTCCTGGAGCAAGTCTCCCAAAAACCGCGGCAGCAGCAATTCACGGCATGCCACCGCGAAAAACGTAATCAAAAACGCTCCCCCGATGATCGGCATCAGGATACGAAGCTGGGAAATCCCCGCGGCAAGCATCGGAACCAGCTCGTTATGCCGAATCAGCGTGGCCAGCGTCACCATGGCGGAAAGCATGATGAGCATGGAAATAAGGATGTCGAAGAACTGAAACGACCGGAAAAAGTAATAACGTCCGATGGCAAACACGGCGTTTCCGTTCTCGCGAGCCGCGGAAAGGATGGAATCCATGTTGGTGAAGAGGTCGAAAACGATGTAGAGTCCGGCGAGGCTGACATACCAAAGAATCAGCGTTTTGAAAAACTGCCGTAAAATGTAACGGTCGATTTTGGTCATAAACATCCCTGCGAAAAAGAAAAGACATTTTAATATTTGGCCACGGCGGTTATTATAGTCCAAATCACCGTTTGACACAACAGCAGGAAATGGACCGCAAGAAATCCGCCATGACGCAATCATTCCTTACGGCGGCTACGGCTCTTCACTCTTTTTGAGTTGACGGGAAAGGTTCCAAAGCTGAACCAGTGAAACGATAT
>JAISQK010000256.1 GCA_031274255.1 Planctomycetaceae bacterium
ATCCGCAACGCAGACTTTCGGCACCGCCGCCGCGACTCTTGTGAATCCGTAATTGTTTTTCATGAGTTTTGAGTTACAGGTTTTCCGTTGTGTTTTGTGGGATTGTGTCAGGACAGTCCACTATTTCCTTCCTGTTATTCTACACCAAAGCCGCTAAAAAGAAATACCGCCAACGTGCGGACGTTGGATCCCGGTTTGCTCACGCTCACTCCGTTTGGTTCGCCACCAGTTAGAAATTTTTCCAGCGGAGAGATGAGGGAAAACCGGGAAATATGACGCAGATTTCGGCAGACTTTTCGGCGCGAATTTCATCAATACCGCCCTCAAAATCTCTCAAAAAACTTAATGTAATCTTTTAACAATTTATTAATTCTCTCTTAACAATCGTGGGGATAATGGCATTCCTCCTTATTGGACATGCCGGAGGTCGGCCTGTTTCAGATAAGATTCAGACACGGCGGAAAATTTTGAAGAAAATTTCCGAAAGACAACAATCCCGCTTGACTTTTAGAACTGTTGTGTATAAAATACAGTCACTGATGTTAATTTTGAGTTAAAATATTTTCCAAAAATAGAGGAGAAAAATCATGCAAATCTTAACTTTGTGTCCGAAATGTCAAAATGGGGTGGGGGGGTAGTTTATGCCGACTCCCGTGTTGCCCGATCCTCTGTCCAATCCACTGCCCGATTCGGTTTGACGGTCCGATCCGGTTTCACCCTTGTGGAGCTTCTTGTCGTGATTGCCATCATCGGGATTTTGATTGCTCTTCTTTTACCTGCGGTTCAGGCCGCCCGCGAAGCGGCTCGAAGAATGCAGTGTACCAACAATCTCAAACAGGTGGGTTTGGCCGTTCATAATTTTCACGATTCCCGGAAAGGATTGCCTCCGGCGATTATTTGCAAGTGGCGGATGTCGCTGTTTCCCCTTTTGTTTCCTTACATGGAACAGCAGCCGCTCTGGGAAAAAATTCTTTCCGTCGAAGATTGTTACGGCGATACCACGTCCAATAAATTTGTCTCCGGCGGCGGTTGGTGGTCGGAGAAATTTGACAACGGAAAACCCGGTAATTTAACCCAGGAAGACAGAAATCAAATTGGAAGTGTTTCTGTCTTTCATTGCCCGACACGGGGACGTTCCCGACCGGCCATTGCTCATCCTGCGAGCGGAACCAATTGGGATAATGCCGGTCCCCAGGGCGATTATGCGTTCGTCGGACGCCGTGAGACAAGCCTCGGCGACACCATTAACTGGTACCAATTTGCCAATAACAATGCGCACAGCATTTCCAGCCCGTTTCGGATTGCAACATCCGACTTTCGGGAAGGCGGCGGTGTTCAAAGCGGCGGTCTGGTGACCACTTGGTCTCCGCGGGACACGATGGCCTGGTGGGTGGACGGAACTTCCAATCAATTTTTGGTTGGGGAAAAACATTTTCCGCTCACTTGGCCTGTCGGAAGGTGCGACAACAACTATATGGGAGATTGTACTTATTTGACCGCCCAACCCAACGGAGGCGGTGTTGTTTTCGTAACACGGACCTTTGACGATAACCGTTTCATCGCTCGCGGACAGGAACAAACCGGTCTTGCGGACGGCGGCGTTTCCTATTTCGGCAGTCCGCACACAGGAACGTGCAATTTCCTCGTCGGTGACGGTTCCGTACACGGAATCAGCTCCACCGCTTCCGGCGACCTGCTTCGGAATCTGTCGAGTGTCCGTGACGGAAACGCGGCTTCGTTACCGTAAAAGACGTTCATATCCGGCCGCGTTTGAAATTTCCGGAAAACGCGGCTGCTTTCCATAAATACGATTCACATTCATAACACATGTTAAAATTATGAAAAAATTTTTTTTGATTGCTTCCATGATTCTCTTTTCGGGTTTTATCGGTTGCGGCAACGGGAATACAAAAATTACCGGAAAAGTAACTTTTGAAGACGGAAGTCCTTTGACGGCGGGAATGGTCGTTTTTGATAACGGCGTGATCACTTCGCGGGCACCGATTCAGCCGGACGGAACGTTTACGGTTGGAACGGCTCGCGAAAAGGACGGGATTCCGCCGGGAGATTACCGTGTCTGTCTTGCCGGAGCGGTTGAAATGCTCGACAATCCTCAAGGGATTTTTCCTCCCCCGTCGCGTCCGTTGATTGACCGGAAATGGACAACGCCGGAAACCTCCGGCCTTTCTTTCACGGTGGAGAAGTCATCGCAAACTTATAATATTGTGGTGACGCCTCCATAAGACACTCGAAATTTCCAGCTTCACGCCATACTTGCCAATTGAGTCGCGGACAATTATACTGTTATACTTATATTGTAAGTTTACTGTTTGGATCACACCTCAAAATGTCCCAAATGAACAGGAGTTCCCCAATGAAAATATTTGTCCATACGGTTTTTCTCCCGGTCATTATGATGACCATGATTGTCTGTTTTCCGGCGATGTCGGCTTCGGAGGAAATTAAGAAAATCATGGAGTTTGATTTCGAGTCCGGCGACCTGCAAAAGGAAGGCTGGATTATTGCGGAAGGGCAAAACACCAAGCCCATCGGCAATCGTGACCGCGAATACAACGCGGACATCCCTTACGTCAAACATAGCGAACATTACCTGACGACGCTGGAAACTTCGGCGAATGACCGTCCGACGGACGATACGGTGTGTGTGCTGGAATCACCGGTGTTTGTTCTGAACGGCAATGAGGCAAAATTTCAGGTCGGCGGCGGTAAACGTCCCGGGACATATGTCGGACTTTGCCCGGTTCTGGAAAATGGCAGTATCGGCGAGCCGGTTCGCATCGCACGGGGCCAAGACTCGGAAAAAATGATCGACACGGTTTGGGACGTTACGGAATTGAAAGGTCAATCCTTCGTTCTACAGGTCGTCGATAAGGAAACCGGCGGCTGGGCCCATATCCGGATGGATTGGTTTC
>JAISQK010000345.1 GCA_031274255.1 Planctomycetaceae bacterium
CGCGAATTCTTCCGCCATATTGAAACTTTCCCCTCCAGACATAACGCCCTCCCAAGTTTTTGTTCATTATATCATAGTGTTTAAGAAAAATGAAAAATTTATGGGTCAAGTTTAGATCAATGCCGACTTCCTGAAAATAGTTGTTCGAGTCTCCCCAATTGAGTACATAGTTGCATGTCTGATGCTGATTGAACGGACCGACCCCCTTGGCGTTTCCGTCGGAAGGACAGGAAAAACCGGGGCAATTGCTGTAGGCTTCGTGACGTTGTTTGAAACCGGGATGATCCGTCTGAATTTGATCGTAACGAGCGGTCTGTTCAAAAAACGGAAGTGTAAAAATATACGACGAAAGAGCATGATACTCTGGGGCACCGGTTCTTCCGCCTGCACCGGGAAACGTTTTGTGAGCATCTTCGTAATTGAACATCGCAAGCATGACTTGCTTGAGATTGTTGGAACACTGCATTCGCCTTGCGGCTTCGCGGGCGGCCTGAACCGCGGGTAAAAGAAGAGCAATCAAGATACCGATGATTGCAATCACCACAAGAAGTTCGACGAGCGTAAAAGCGATTCGGGTAGTCAAACTTGATTGGGCAGTGAATTCGGAACGGACAAAAGAGTTTCGGCCAGTGTTTGCAGAACTTTTCGCATCGACAGCGTTTCCATTTGCAGCATTGGTTTCTACGATGCGGGAGGCCGCACAGACTACCCCCCCACCCCATTTTGACATTTCGGACACAAAGTGAATTTTTGCATGATTTTTCTTCAGAATTGTTAAGGTAAAAGGTGATTTTACAATCAAACCAGTCAATGATTCTATTGTAAAGAAAGTTTGATAAGAAATCAAGTGCAAAGGGAGGATTTTTCAAAAAAAGTAAAAAATATTCGGTTGGAATTTTTCAGTGTTCGCCCGAATGATATTTGTACGGGCAAGACTCCAGATGATCATTGACCAGACCAACCGCTTGAAGATGAGAGTAACAGATTGTTGAACCGAAAAACTTAAAGCCCAAACGCTTCATTTCGCGGCTGATTCGGTCGGAAAACTCTGTTCGCGGCGGAATCTCTTCCAGCGTTTCGGGGTGATTCATAACCGGCTTGTCGTCAGGGAGAAATCCGCACAGAAAATCGTAAAAACTGCCGTGCGTTTTTTGTACATTAAGAAAAAGTTTTGCGTTATGGACGGCGGCACAAATTTTCAGCCGGTTACGGACAATTCCGGGATTGTTCATCAGACGCTCAATGTCAGACTCGTCAAAAAGAGCGACTTTCTTCGGATTAAAACGGGCGAACGCCTTACGATAGTTTTCCCGTTTCCGCAAAACGGTGATCCAACTCAATCCCGCCTGCGCACTTTCCAAGACGAGAAACTCGAACATTTTCCTGTCATCGAAGTTGACCGTCCGTCCCCATTCTTCGTCGTGATATTGGACATAAAGCGGGTCTGTGCCGCACCATCCGCAGCGCAGGGAAGTGTCAGAAATTTTGAGGTGTTCCGTCATGGGGTTTGAAGAGTGTTCCTCCGACAGTGAGTCAATCAAGAATAAAACAACATCCTATAGAGGAATTATACATTTTCTGCTCCTATTCCGCCAGACCGGTCTGTTTTTCAGATGAGGTATCCCTGCTCCTGCATGGTTTTCTGGAACAGGAGGAAATGATCCTTATAAGCAAGCATTTTTTCGGGGTTCGGATAAAACGACTGATCAATTCTGACCATCGTGTCGGACGCCCGCTGCAATGTCTTATGAACCGTTCCGATGGCGGCAATCATTGCGGCGCCGAACGCCGGAACATTGGGACGCGCCAACCGATGAACCACCCGTTCCGTCACATTCGCCCGGCATTGCATCCACAGATCCGACCGGCACCACTTGCCGTAAGTATAGACTTGTCCGATATTCGTATTGTCACAGGCTTTGTCGATGTATTGATAGGCAAGCCGTTCGGAAAGAGCGGTTCCCTGCAAACAGGAGGCGAACTGAACAGGACGGTTGTCGGTGGCGGGAGAAATGAAGCCTTCCGCCGAATTTGAACAAAACGGGAAAAGCTCCCCTTTGCGGACATTGGGATAAGCAATGTAATGCGACGGCAAAAGCGAGTCCACCTGTTTGGTGTATTCGTTGGCCAGTTGTTCGTTGAACCAGACATTGATCCATTCTGTGCCGGTATTCATTGATGTCGAGAAAAACCAATTGTCCATGGTCAACCGGTTAAGTTTCACAATTCCGTGCGGGTAGTAAAACATATTGTTGCAAATTCCGCTGATCTGCATTGCGTCGTCGAACTGCGTATAGAAGTCGCCGATTTGTTTGACACCGGAGGCGATAAATTCCGCCATCTGACTTGTCCCTCCGAGGATCACCGGAAGTCCGGCGGGAAGGGACAGCGATTTGGAAACCGCCGGAGTGAGGCGTCCGACCAGCGTCCCGTGAGGTAAGACTTTCGGAAGCCGCTCACGGACACTCAGGTGCATGTCATAATCCAGCCAGTCCGGCCAGCAGTTGTCGAAAAGGTCATAACCGCTCTGTCTTGCGGCCGTCGGGTCGGTGACATCAATGGAACCTTTCAGCAGTCCCAAAATATAGTCCGGCTGATGCACAAAAATCGCATTTTCATAAATGTCAGGATATTCCTCTTTAACCCACACGATTTTGGAAATGACATCGTCCCCTTTGAAGGGCGTCCCTATTTTTTGACAATGTTCGTTCCCGATGGCGGAAAGCCGCATCGCCTGTTCCGCCGCACGTTGGTCCTCCGCCATGATGGCCGGCATAAGCGGATTGTATTTCCGATCCAAAATCACGAGATTTCCCGCGGAACCGGTCACGGAAATTCCGGCCCAATCCTCATCCGAGTGCCCGTTCATCCGCCATTGAGAGCCGAGATGTCCCAGGGCGTAACAGACGGCATTCCACCAGATTTCCGGATTTCGCTCACTGCGTCCTTTGGGCAACGTGTTTTTCGGAAAATCGTAGGCACAGGTCGTTTCCAGGAGAACATCTCCGGAATCGGAAACCGCCATTGCCGTGACGCTTTCCGGTCCCAAATCGACACCGATCACATAGTTTGCTTTTTTTGTTTCTTCACTCATTTTGCATTTCGGCCAAACACTGCATCTATGTCTGTTAAAATATGCCATCTGCGAAAAATGTGCAGAAACATAATTTTAAACATCTCATTCCCATAAGGAGACTCTCGTTTCTGACTGAAAAAAAGGAGAAATTTGATTTTTGTTCAATCATTAGTGATAATATAGCATAACAAATGACGTGAGAGAGGATAAATTTTTCCGAAAAAGGTTAAAAATCCGGCAGCGGCAGCGTGCGGACGCTGTACCCCGGATGGGACTACCGTCCCGAGAGCCACGAACCCGCTCCCGTTGGTCGCTGGAGTCTTCCTGCATTTTGTTTTGTGTTCCAAGTGATTTGCTGGAAAGATTTTTCCATCTGAAAGCGACCGCCTCGAAGAGGCCGGGAGCAAGTGCGGTGCAGCGTGCCACGCTGCCGCCCGCCGCGGCGTCGCGGCCCGCCGGAGGCATTTCCCTAATGTTCTGAGGGAGAAATTTCTCATTATGCTGTGTTTTGCGAACCTTTTGATGTTTCTCATTATCATCTCCCCTCTTTTTCCCCCAAATATTAGTATTGAAATCCCCATTCTATTGTTTTCCGGCATTTTTCTGTCGTCAGGGATTCGCTTCACGGGGCGTTACCCCGTGCAAATGTTTGCCGCCCCTTTGGGGTGTCGATAATACAATTCACCAACATCATTCACCATGAATGGTTACCGGATCGAAAAAGGCAAAAAGAAACCGAATTTGTTCCCAGTTCCCCACATCGCGTGGGGACATTATTTTTTACCGGTTATTCACTTCCATTTCGGATTTGGTCCGTACTGATTCGTTTGCGGCTCACTGTCCAGAACAAGGAAGAAAAGTAACACAACGGATACAACAGCAAGCGGAACATAAAAAATCCAGTGTACATTAACAAACAGAGACAGAACAAGGTAAATCCAGTAACACAACCCGCTTCTACCCGTGTCGTGCAACCGCCGTACAGCAACGCCGCAAACGGGCAAAAGCGTAACGACCCAGAACATTACAGGTATTGCCCCAATTACTAGCAATACCAGCTTCGTAGCAAAATCGTCACCATACTTCAGTGTTGCTTCTATTGATCCTCCTCTTGGTATCGCAATGATGAGCAAAGCAAACAAAAGCGGAAGAAACAGGACGAAAAGGATTATGAAATAAACCAGCTCGAACATCCAAAATTCTTCCCGTCTCGCCCTTCCTCTGAAAACGCAATACTTTTTCAGAACGTCAAAGAAATTGTTTTTCACAACGTGAAAGTTACCGATTCCCTGCGCGGCGGACTGATAATTTTGCGGCGTCGTGTTTGCTGCCGATGTTGCGCTACCGCATTGCGGACAAAACGCAGCGCTGGCGGATAACTTGTTTCCGCAATTTTGACAAAACTTTGGAACGTGTTGCTGCGGATGGACCGTATGAGCGGTGTTAAAATTCACGGCACTCGCAGCAAAATCGTCTCCTGTCGAAGTACCGAATGGCGGAGGGACGGGGACTGTGTGCGGAACATTCAACTGCAGCAGTTCATCAAATTCCGCGAAATCCTCTTGTTTGTCGTCTGAAGGCGGTTCGGGAAAAGAGAGACCATTGAGTTTGCCTGCTTTTCCGGTACGGCCGTCCTCTGATTCAAGCATTGTTTCCGGCGTAATCATTCCGTTTGCCGCAAGTGCTTTGAGTTGTGCAGGACTTATCGGTCCCTGCTTTTCTCCATCGTCGTCATAGTAATACCATGCCATGTCAATTTCCTTTCCTGAAAGGATTGTTAAAGTTTAACGAAACCAAAAACCGTTTTTCCGTACTACCGAAGCCCTGAAAGGGCGGTCTATCCCAGTTCCCCACCGCGTGGGGAGATTATTTTTTACCGGTTAACTTGTTTCCGCGATTTTGACAAAACATTGGAACGAGTTGCTGTTTGTTGTCCATCATCAGACCTTTCTTTTAATGGTTTTTTGAAATAGGTTTTATTACGGTTTCATGGAGTTGATGAATGGGCTGAAAGCCCATTTGAATTTAGCCCAATGCAGGCGAAGCCTGCGTTGGGTACGTGACGGCATTTAAGCCTGCCCTGGAGGGGCAGTTTAAAAAATCACCATACAAATTTCAACTGCCCTTTCAGGGCAGATTCGTCTCTTTCCCAATACCCGGAGCCGGCGAAGCCTG
>JAISQK010000134.1 GCA_031274255.1 Planctomycetaceae bacterium
GCTATTAAAAATCGACTTTTGCCCGACAAAGCGGCTATCTTGCTCTGACCGCCCCAACCAATGCTTTGTGCTTCACTTGCAAGGTATAAGCGAGTTTGTTTTTCGTCCAAAACAGGCAACATTGTCGCTATTTTCTTTTTGATTGTTGCGTCTTCCATTTGTTATCTACTTTTTTAGACTACAAAGGTAAGCATTTTTTCTGGAACTACAGATTTATTTGATATATTTATTTATTGATGCACCCTAACATCTTTTGGAAACTGGTAATTCATATTTTTAGATGTTTGTCTGGAAGATATTTCATCCTCGGTAAACACAGTGTCCAATATTAAAGCCGCCTCAAAATGAAGTGTGAAATGTTCCGCCATCGCCATAGCTTTTTTGATTTTGACAAAAAACAACAACGCCGGTAAAACTTTTTCGGCGGGTCCATTGAACCGATTCAACCGAAGACCGGTCCGAAACCGAAACTCGCAGAACATGGAACTCCTCAAGAAGATCGTCGATACAACGCCCGATGTATTGCCCACCGGGGCTTCCCGGCTGCGGAAAAGCAGGTATAATAAAACTGTTTTTCTTAACGTTGGAATTCATAATTGCACAAAAAAGGATTTTACCATTAACCCGCAAACACAGTTTTTTTTCTCGATCATCGCCGGACTGATGATTGTTTTTGCGATCTGGCACTCACGGCTGTGGTGGCTGTCTCTGCTTGATTTCAAACAGAAATCCGTGAATCTCTCACAGCGGACAAGTGTCTTCATTGGCCGTCAGCATCGCCGACGGATACAAATGTCTGTGCTGATCGGACTTTCCGGCGTTTTCATGATTTTGGGAATTCATCTTTCGCCGCGAAATCATATCGCGATGTTTATTCTTTCATGGTTTTTCACGGTCGGTTTCCTTTTCTGGACCATTCTGCTTGCCGCAATTGATGTCATTTCGATCAGTCTGTTTTACTCACCGTCACGGCGGCGAAATGCGGCGGAACAGGCTGAAATCCGCGGTATGCTCGAACACAACGCCAAAGAGGAATTGGAGCGGCTCCAAAAAGAAAAACAGGCGAGAGATGTTTCTGCCGGTGAGCTGACGGAAAATCATGACCATATTTCAGATCAGTGACACGATTACAGCGCAGGCCACAGCACGAGGTTCAGCGGCACGTGGAATCGTCCGAATTTCCGGACCGAATGCCGTGGAATCACTCCGGCGGTTTTGGAGGAACGACCAATTGCAGGAACTTCTCCGAAACAACAATCCGCGAATCATGACAGGGGAATTTTTGCTTTGGAAAGAGCGGCTTCCTGTTCTGTGCGATCTCTATTTTTGGCCTGAAGGACGCAGTTTTACCGGTCAGATGTCAGTGGAGCTTCATTTGCCGGGATGTCAGCCGATTCTGGATGCTGTTGTGTCTGCGGTTTGTCAAAACGGATGCCGCTTGGCCGGTCCCGGAGAGTTTACTCTTCGGGCGTTTCTCTCCGGCAGAATCACGCTTCCTCAGGCGGAAGCGGTACTTGGGGTCATTGACGCTCAGAATAATCAGGAGTTGACTCTGGCATTGAAACAGTTGGCGGGCGGAATCGGTGTGCCGCTGGCTGAGATTCGGGAAAATTTGCTGGAATTGATTTGTCACCTTGAGGCGGAGTTCGACTTTGCCGAGGAAGACATTGAGTTTATCGACCGGCATGTTCTGAAGTCAAAAATTCGCGAATCACTTGAATTTCTTCAGCGTATCTCTCATCAGTTGCAAGGCCGCAACCATACGCAGAGTTTGCCGCGGGTTGTGCTGACCGGAGTATCGAATGTCGGGAAAAGCAGTCTGTTCAACCGGTTGGGAAAAGCCGCGAAAATCTCGGACACCGCACCGTTACAGGCAATTGTCTCTGATTTTCCCGGAACAACACGTGACTATCTTGAAGTGGACTGTCGATGGCAGGATATTTCGTTTTGCCTTGTCGACACCGCCGGAATCGACTCTGATGTTGGCAGTATTACGGGAACTCCTCTTACTGACGAAAACGAGACTCCTGCGATGCTGGCACAAGCCAAAACACGGGAATCCCTTGAAACCGCGGATTGTCTGTTGATGTGTCAGGAGTGGAATGGTACAGTCGCCGATTTTCCGTTGCCGTTTGAAAAATACGCGGATCGGATGCTGAAAGTTTTCACGAAAGCGGACGATTCCTGTGATGTCCGGGACAACAATGAATTGTTCACGTCTTCCCTGACCGGCGCAGGAATAGAAAAACTTCTCACTGCAATCAGTACATTTTTGAAGCGGAACCGGGGATCATGTGAAATTCTCCCTTCGACAGCGCAGCGGTGCCGTGAAGCACTGAATGTTGCGGCGGAAGCTCTCGAACGGGCGTCGGTCACAAACGATGAACTTCTCATTGCGGCGGACTTGCGGCTGGCGTTTGAACAGCTTGGACTTGTCACCGGCGCCGCTTGTCACGAGAAAATCCTCGACGGCATCTTCAGCCGTTTCTGTATCGGAAAATGACTCCGGCTGTCAAACGGTATACGGAGGACACCTCTCACTTCTGCGTTTTAAGATTGCGGTAAAAATTGTCGAGAGCTGTAAAATAGTCGTCCGGCAACGGATCGTTGTGATTGTGTCCGCAGAGCCGGAGGAATGTTTTGTGATGGCCCGGACAAGCATCAAACACCGCTTTTCCCTGCTCGAACGGAATCACCGTATCAATGTCTCCATGACACATCAGCAGCGGATCGTGATACGTTTTCATGCGGGAAAGCGAGTCGAGTTTGTTTTCGATGAATCTGTCATGGGGCATGAACGGTACCATTTTTTTCGCCATCGCCGGAATAGAGGCGAAACTGCTTTCAACGATGAGTCCTTTGGCACCGGTTTCCGCCGCGAGGTCCACCGCGACCGCACCGCCGAGCGAGCGTCC
>JAISQK010000138.1 GCA_031274255.1 Planctomycetaceae bacterium
GTACTGGCCAGGCAGTCGTTGTTTGCGATGTCGGTCGAGGACGCCAAAAAGGGACACATCGAACTGAAGCTCTTTCGTCATCGTGTGCCGTCTGTCATGGTTGCCGCGACATTGCAGCAGTTGTCGGAGCTTTTGGAGAACGGCGTCGCGATTTTAACGGCGTTTCAGGTGCTTATGCGGCAGACGAAACATGCGGCGATGAAGCATGTCCTCACCGACATTCACGACCGCATCTCGGACGGGGAAGCGATCGACAGTGCGTTCGCCGCGCATCCGAAGGTGTTCAACTCACTGACGGTCAGCATCATTCGCGCCGGTGTGGAAGGGGCGTTTCTCGAAGACTCGCTCAAACGGGTCGCAAAATTTCTCGACGAAGCGAACGAAATGAAGAGCCGCATCATCGGAGCGATGATTTATCCGGCGATTCTGAGTGTCATCGGCGCAGCGGTCGTGTTTGTCCTGCTGACGTTTTTCGTGCCGCGGTTTCAACCGATGTTCGACCAGGTGATTCAAAACGGCGGCGAACTTCCGATGATCACCACGTCACTCATCGAAGGGAACAAACTCATCAAACGCTATGGTCTGTACGTCCTGGGAGGGATGGTTCTGCCGGCATTCTGGCTGTACACTCAAATGTCAACGCCGTGGGGCCGCAAAATCCTTGACCGGCTGAAGCTGAAAATCCCGATCATGGGAGAGATTCTGCTCAACTCGGCGGTGGCGGGATTCTGCCGCGTGCTGGGTACGCTTCTTTCCAACGGAGTGCCGATTCTGAAATCGCTCGAAATCAGCAGTCAGTCGACGGGAAACCTGATTCTGGCGGAAGCGGTGACGAAAGCGGCGGAGAATGTTTCGTCGGGCGAGTCACTGTCGAAACCGCTCAACGACGCCGGAATCATGCCGCCGCAAATCATGGTGATGATCACCGTGGCGGAAGAGTCGAACGCACTGGAAACGGTACTCGTCAACGCCGCCGACAACATTGAGCGGGCGGTGTCGCGGAAACTCGACACGCTGGTGCGGCTGGTGGAACCGATGATGCTCCTTGTCATGGGGGGCGTTGTGCTGTACATTATTATCGGTCTGTTGTTGCCGATTTTCAGTCTGGACATTGCAGCTTAATGTTACTTTCAACCGGCACAGGGCGTTTGCCGTGTGCATTACACAAAATGGAGAAGAATGATGAAAATGAAAAACGTGTTATGGAGCAGGAAGCGTCAAAACGGTTTTACGCTGATTGAACTTCTGATTGTGCTTGTGATTCTTTTGGTGTTGATGGCATTGCTTTTGCCGATGGTCTTTCGGCGTTTCAAGAGCTCGCAGGTGACAAGTGCAAGACTTCAGATTCAGCAATTGGAGTCCGCACTGGAACTGTATCGTGCAGACACCAACGCGTATCCGCTGCCGGAACAAGGGGGACTTGATGCTCTGATTAATAAACCGGCGATGACGGCAGCCCTGCCCGGAATACCGCAGAATACGGTAATTTCAAACGGTATGATGCCGCCGCAAAGCGGTTTTGACCAACCCCCTCTGCAACAGGGTTATCCGCAGCCGGACGGTTTTAGTCCGGTACCGGTACAGCCGGGAAACCCGCAGCCGAACATTCCGAGCGGGTTTGCCCCGCAAGGACAGACGGGAATAAACGGCCCCGGTATGAATCCCAACACAAGAATGGGGGATGACATGACCGGCGGTATGAATCCCAATATGGGAATGGATGGTGGCATGACCGGCGGCATGAATCCCAATATGGGAATGGACGGTGGCATGACCGGCGGTATGAATCCCAATATGGGAATGGATGGCGGCATAACCGGCGGTATGAATGGCGGAATGAACAACAACACAATGAATGCTTACAATGCTCAGAAGACTGCGATTCTTGCACGGCGGGCCGCCTTGAAGTGGAATGGTCCGTATTGGCCGGATGCGGTGATTCCCAACGATCCCTGGAACAAACCCTATCATTATGAGTATCCGACCGTCAAAACACCGGACGGCAAACCGGCGATCTGGTCGGAAGGGCCGGATGAAAAAGACGGCACGGATGACGATGTTGCCAACTTCGACCTTGCGGAAACGCAGCTCCTCCGTCAGTCACAGCAACAGCAGCAGAGTCAGGGAACAATACCGCCTGACGGTACGCTCGGAAACGATTTATTCGGAGGAAGCGGAAACGGCACGATACCTCAAAACGCGAATGATCCGTTTGGAGGAATGGGGAGCAGTACAATGCCGCCAAATATGAATGATCCGTTCGGAGGAGCCGGAAATAACACATTGCCGTCAAACAGGGATGATTTTGGAGGAGGATATGGCGGCAATCCCGCTGTGCCGATGCCGAACACTCCAACGCAACCGCAACAACCCCCTGTGTTTTAAGTGTCATGAAACGGTCCCTTGCGTTCACACTGATAGAGATGCTGATAGTACTCTCCCTCATGGTTGTCATTATGGGGATGGGGATGCCGTCGCTGATGCGCATGAAGATGCGGGGACGATTTTCGGCGGCGGCAAAAGAACTTCAGACGGAACTGAACAAAACGCGGCTTCTGGCCATGAAGTCGGGCGAGGCGCATGTGTTCCATTATCAGCCGGGAACCGGACGCTACGAGATCCTTCCCAAGAAGGAATACGACCTTTTGTTTTTACATGTGAAACCGTCTGAGAGGTTTGCCGGAGACGACCTCATGGACTTGAGCCGTTCCCAGGAACCGCCGGAAATGACCGGAACCGGAAGAACATCGCTTGCCGATGTCATTGAGCGTTCGACGCTGGAGGAATCGGTTCAGCGGACAACACTCAGTGACCGGATGCCGGAAGGTCACGCGGCGTTCCATTCAACACTGACAAGCATTGCCGCGCAAGCGTCAGCGGATTCCGGTCCAATTCTTCGCAAAGAACTGCCTGACGACATTTTTTTTGCAGGGAATCCGCCGACGGCATGGTCGCCGCCGATCTACTTTTTTCCGAACGGCAGAACATCCAGTGCGGAACTCGGCATCATCATGACCGGGCAGCGTGTGCACATGATTTCGGTGTCGCTCCGCGGTCTGACCGGAACGGCCAAAGCCGGTGAAATACAACTTGTGCCGAGGTGACATGATGACGATCGCTTTCCATGTCCGGCGAGGCTCCGGCTTCACACTGCTGGAAATTCTTATCTCGCTGGTTGTGCTGCTTCTCGGACTCGGTGTTTTGGTGAGAATCACGCAGACCGCACGCAGCCAGTCCGAACTTTCTCATGAACTTTCCACCGTACAACAGGTGTGTCAGAGCCGCATGAATGAAATGATGGCCGGAAGCCTGCCGCTGCAAACGATCATGGAGGAACCGATTCCCGACCTTCCTGACTGGACACTTTCCGTTTCGCTTGACACGCTCAGGAAACCGGGAATCGTCGCGGTCACCGTTTCCGCCCGATGTCATCAGCCGGGTCCGGACAGGAAACGCCGCCGTGCCGGAAGGTACGGAATTGTCCGTTGGGTCAACATCGCCGAACCGCAGCCGAGGACCGTTTCCGGCGGACGCAGCATGAGTTCCTCCGGCGGTACCAACATCGGAACCGCCGGAGAAAACGGATTGCCGTCTTCCGGTGATGTCCGCGGCGGGACGCTGGAAAGTTTGTTCTCCAATCCCCGAAGAACACCCCGAACATCCTCCGCCGATACAGGGGAACGGTCTGTTCCTGTTGACGGAACAATGGGGGCAATGTTGCCGGACGCGATGAGGAACGGTGGTGATACGATATTTCCTGATGCCGCGGGACTTCCGCCGCCGCTGCCGTTACCGGAGTGAAGCTCACTTCGTTCGATTGGTTCCCGTAAAAACGCTACTCCGGCACATTCCGCGGTTTCGTTCACCAACATCAGTCAACATCACGAATACGGGCCGGGAATATCTTTTCTTCAACCGGCTACTCAAACCACCTGAAAAACAATGGACAGGACGGACGGATTCTATTGATATTTCACCCAGATGTTACGGTACTGAACATTATTGCCGTGGCCCTGGAGGTACAGACCGCGAGGTTCATTCGCTTCCCGTTTGCGTCCCGGCGTTTCGTGAATCAACTCAATGTCGTTGTGGATCGTCACACCGTTAAGTTTGAGTGTCAGCCTCGCGTTTTCGACTTTTTTGTCCCCGTCATATTTCGGCGGCGTGAAGAAGAAATCATAGGTCTGCCAGGTCAACGGCGGGAAACAGGCGTTGATGTCCGGAGCTTTGATGCTGTAGAAACCGCCGCACTCGTTGTTGGCCAAATTCAGACCGAACGAATCAAGTATCTGACACTCATAGCACTCATTGAGGTACACGCCGCTGTTGGAGCGGCCCTGACCATGGGCGGTCGGCATGTACGATGTCAGAAATTCCAGATGCAGATGAAACGGTTTCTGCTCCAATGGTTTGGTCAGAGCTTCCGACCAGAGCGTGTTTTGTGCCGGACGCTGCGACTCATTGAGTCTGGCACCGGGTTCAAACTGGTCAAGGTGACTCCCGTCAAAAATCACGACGGCTCCTTCCGGTGCTTTTTCACCGAGTGTCGGACTGCGGCGGACGACCTTTTGGAATTCATAACTGTCGCTTCCAAGCCCTGCCTTGAGGGTGACGGTCGGACCGGCAAGTCCGCGGACTCGTTGATTATTATTCTCCGGACGTTGCGGAGAGACAATTTCGTAAACCGCTTTGAACGATTTAAACTCCTGCGGGAGTTCCTCCAAAGCCTGCTCCTTGCCGAGGTCATAAAATTTCGTAGTTTCGAACTGAAGAGTGTTGTCTTCCAGTATAACATTTCCCAAAACACGCGGATCATCCGTTTGCCAGTGTTCATTCGGCAAGCCGCCGTAATAACCGGCAAAACGAAACTTTCCGCCGCCGTCCGCAATCAGTTGCAGACCATAGGTTTCCCCCTCTTTTTTGACAGTGTACTCTCCCTGCAGCGTAAAATCTCTGCGCAGTGCTTCATTCTGCATCACCTCACGGCGGTTGGTGTACTCCACCTTTTGAGCTTCCTCGGCGGCATGACCGCATGCGGCAAAACCGAAAACAATCAACATGCACCCCATAGCCCATGAGGTTGATTTTAAAAGTGACTTCGACATTTTTTCTCCTAAAAGAATAGGTTGTTGGTTAAAACTGGGATCGCCTCTCCGAAGTGAAGAAGCAAATCTATTCTACCATTTTATCTGTTTTAGAGTGAAGAATCAAGTCGGCGAAGTTTTGGTTTTTCCCGTGCGGCAAAAATCATAGGGAATCCATGCCGCCGTCTCAGAAAAAATGAAATTTCAGGATAAACTGTACAAAATATTGAAATATTTTGGGGAAAATGACAAATATCTATCGTTTCTGACTGTTTTTCGGGACTTTTTTGAGCTAAAATGTCGATGACTGGACAAAGCAATGGTGTTGCTTGTATGATTTTGAACCTGTCAATCGTAGATTCGTGAAGGATGTGAGAAAATGAAGAGTATCCTGATAACCTGTTCTTTTGTTTTGTGTGCCTTTGTCTTTGCCGATACCGCGAGAGCCGGCGACGGTTTTTTCCGTAATTCCCATGCGTACTATAATTCCGGTTGCGGTCAGGTCGTGTTTGGCGACAAGTTTGTCCAATCGCACGACGCATTGATGAATCCTTACGGCGGCGGTGCGTTTTTAGGCGGACTGTTCCTGCCGCGAGGTCGTTATGTGGATGGTTACGGCAGAGGAACCTATGGTGCAGGGAACAGTATCAATGGCTATCCCTACTACATTTACCGCGGACCGCGGGACTTCCTGAATCCGAATCCGCCGTCCATCGGTTACTGAACTCTTCGCTTGGATGACACGATCCATTGGCGGTGAGTGCATTGGTTTGAAAAGGAACAAAAAATGACTCTGTTTTCAGATCGTATTGTTGTTGCGCCGACAGATTTGTCTGAATTTTCCGTTTCTGCAATCAAAGCTGCAGTGGAACTCGCGTCAGGCCGGGAGTGGATTCGTGTCGTCCATGTGATGCCGATCATTGAGCCGCTCCTGATTGAGGGTGTTTGGACAACGGAAGATGAAGCGGGTCGGCTTCTGCAATTTCAGAAAAATGTTCAGGAATTTTTGGAATTGAACCAATTTTCCGACCTGCTATTTGAAATCCGGGCAGGGAACCCCGGTGTTGAAATCACGAATTTTGCTTCAGAAATCCATGCCGCTTTGATTGTCATTCCGTCACACGGAAGCGGCATGTTGGAGCGTCTTTTGCTTGGTTCGACGACCGACAGGGTTGTCCATCTTGCCCATTGCCCGGTCCTTGTCTTGCGGCAATGACGCAATGTCTCTGTAGGCACAATCCGTTCATTTTGTGAGATCAATCTCGTCAAAAATCCTGAGAAAAAAACATACAAGTTTTTTTCGGGAACAATTGAAATCCTCTGGAATCTTCTGTATAATTACCATATTGGTTGGTTTTGCGACGGATGCCTTTCCCTGTTCATCATGGCAGTCCCGAAATGGGAAACGGCAAAGGCATGTTTCGAAAAACCGTTTTTGTGCGTTTCCACTGACTCAAGGAAAATAAGGAGTGTGTTATGAGAAAATATGTTGGTTGCATGGGCTTGATGCTTTGTCTGTTGATGTTTACCGGTTGTCCCCCTCGAACGGATGGCGACAAAGAGAACCCGGATTTAACGGTAACAACAGGTACAGGTATTGATTCGGGCGGCTCGTCGCTGACGGACATCAATTCCATCGGTATTTCCGGTGAAGTGACGGAAGATGTGACAGTCATCCTGGAAGCTCCGATCGTGAATACACCTGTGGAAGAACCTGCCGTAACGCGGGAGGAGCCGCAAGAAGGGGTCAAGCCGGTGGAGGAAACTCCGAAGGAAGAGCCCCAGCCAGCCGAGGAAGAACCTGCCGTAACGCGGGAGACACCGCAAGAAGAAATCAAACCGGTAGAGGAAACTCCGAAAGAAGAGTCCCAACCAGCACCACCATATTTCGCCATCCGCGTACCATTGGTAGAGGAAACTCCGAAAGAAGAGTCCCAACCAGCGGAAGAAGCTCCGGTAGAGGAAGTGAAACCGGCGGAACCTGTTCAAGAACAAACCAATAATGAAGTACAAACAATGGGAATCACAAAAGAAAAATTCGGCGAGATGCCGGACAACGGCGGCGAAGTGGATATTTACACCTTGACAAATGCAAAAGGGGCGTCAATAAAAGTTTTGAACTTGGGCGGAATCATTTTCCAGTTGAATGTGCCTGATAAAGACGGCAAGATAGGGAATATTTCGGCCAATCTGGAAACGGTGGCGGACTATCTGGAACGCAGCCCGAATTTTGGAACGCTCGTCGGACGTTATGGAAATCGGATCGCCGATGCAAAATATTCGATTGACGGGACGGAAATCGACCAAACGGCTCATGCCAATGACAATGGAAACTTGCTTCACGGTGGAAAAAACGGTTTCCACAAATCGCTTTGGACGGTCAAGGAACTTAAAGGGGACGATTTTGTCGGTCTTGAACTGACGCTGGTCAGTGACGAAAATCATCAGGGGTTCCCCGGTACCGTGACATGTGTTGCCGTTTACAAGTTCAACAACAGTAATGAACTGGAGATTGATTACACCGCTACGACCGATCAAGCAACGCCGATCAATCTTACCCAGCACACTTATTTTAACTTGAGTGCGTTTACCACACCGACGGTTCTGGATGAAGTGATAGAAATTAACGCCGATCAATTCATTCCGGTCAATGAAAAACGGATTCCGACCGGTGAAATCGTTTCCGTTGAAGGGACTCCTATGGATTTCCGTACACCGAAGGCAATTGGCGAGCGGATTGAACAAGTCAGTGGTGATCCGAAAGGGTACGACCATTGTTATGTTCTCAATCAGAAGAATCCGGAAGAACTGACGTTTTGTGCCAAAGTATCCGACCCGGTGACCGGACGAACGCTGGAAGTCTGGACAACCAAACCGGGAGTTCAGTTCTACACCGGCAATTTTCTTGACGGAACATTGAAAGCGTTCGGTTTGACATATAATAAAAATGCGGCATTCTGCTTGGAAACGCAGTATTTCCCGGATTCGCCGAATCAGCCGGCATTTCCGAATACGATTCTGAAACCGGGTGAGACCTACAAACATACCGCTGTTTTCAAATTCGGTGTGAATCAATAAACAGCAAAAGGCGGCGTCCTTTGAGAATTTTTCACTTTCGTCCGGTACACGCATGCCGCGACGAAAGATTATGTGTGCCGTTACATTACATTAATGGAAAATTTCAGCCAGTTTAAGCTCGAAACGATACTTTTTGGGAATTTCCCCAAAAAAGCGACAATCCCGCTTGACTTTGGGAATTGTCGCGTATAAAATAGCAGTCATCGGGTTGATTTGTGTCAATCCGTTAGATTTTCGTGAAATATTTTCGAAAAGAATCAAACCATTTTTCCAAACAGGAGAAAAACCATGCAAAAATTCACTTTGTGTCCAAAATGTCAAAATGGGGGGGGGGGTAGTCTGT
>JAISQK010000176.1 GCA_031274255.1 Planctomycetaceae bacterium
GGTAAAAAGTTTTTGGACGCAAAGAGCAAAGTTGCTCTTGACTTTTTGGGGCGACTGTCGATAATTGTTCCTTGTCGGACGCATCGTGCTTACTCCTGAAAAAAGGTTGAGGTTTGTGATACAACTATTCTACAGAAAAGAACTTGCGACAGGCAATACTAATTGAGAAAATTACAAACTACTGATATTCTAAGCGAAGTCCGCAACGTGTACGCATCTTCATGAGGACCATCGGAATGACATTCCGTAAAACGGCGGCCCTTCCCGCCAAAGCGGATTGGGAGAAGCAGGAGGAATTCAAAAAAACATCGGAGCCTGAAATAGCGAGGGCCAAAGCGGGCGAGGCGGTATTGTTGTTCATGGACGGAGTCCATTTTGTCCAAGTGGCGTTTCTCGGTGACTTATGGTGTTTCACCCGAATCTTCCTTCGCAGTCCTTCGGGACGAAAACGTTGGAATGTTCCGGGAGCCTGCAACGCGGTCAGCGGACAATGGACCGTCGCCGCGAACGACGGTTACATTACGGCGGTGACCGTATGCGGGATGTTGCGAAAATTGTCCGTTCAATATGCGGGGCGGCCAATCGTAATCGTGTTGGACCATGCACGTTATCAACATGGCAAACTCGTGGAGGGATTGGCGAAGGAGTTGGGAATTACGTTACAGTTTCTTCCAAGTTATTCCCCGAATTTGATTGAACGGTTATGGAAATTGGTCAAGAAGAAATGTCTGGACAATATTTACTACGAAACCTTCGATGAGTTCACTTCGGGTATCAATGATTGTCTGAGACGTGTCGAAACCGATTATCAATCCGAACTCGACACTCTCATGAAACTCAATTTCCAAAAACTTAAAAAGAGTCAGTTAATGACGTTGTAAGGTATACGCTGTCGGCGGAAGAAATTTACACGCGGCGGACAAGAATCGCAGACGCCTGACCTTGCGGGGAAACCGCCAGCTTGACAAAGGAATCTCCCGCCGGAACATTAAAATCGCGAACCGGATGAATAGGACAATCCGGGTCGCCCATTGTGTTGTTCAAAATCGGGAAAAGTTTCCCTTTTTGAAGAGCCAGCACTCCGGCGATCAACTCGACCGCTCCGCTTCCCGCTCCGAGATTTCCGAAATAACTTTTCGCGGCGGTCACCGGGATGTTCCGCTTTGGAAAAACGTCATGAATCGCTCCGGCTTCGGCGATGTCACAGGAATAGGTGGAAAGTCCGTGAGCGTTGACGTGTCCGATTTGCCCGGGGGATGTCTCCGTTTTGCGGAACAGAGCGTTCATCGCGTGAATCAGTGCAGACCGCCGGTGAGCATTGAAATCGGAATCAATATTGGCAACATAAGTTCCGCCGAGGACTTCCGCATAGATTTTGGCACCGCGTTTTTGCGCATGATCTTCCGACTCCAGCACGACGGCACCGGCGCCTTCCCCAAGTATCATGCCAAGCCGCGACGCGTCAAACGGCCGTGAAACCAGTTCAGGAGCGATGTTTTCCCGTGCGATTTGTTCCGTCTGAACGGCGTGAATCATTTTGACCGGATGAAGCCGCGAACCGGTCGCACCGACGAGCATGACATCCGCCCGGCCGCGTTGAATGATATGCACGGATTCTCCCACCGCCGCACCAATCGACGCCTCGCGGAGTGTGAAGGAATTGCTCGGCCCGCGAAAATCATTGATGATGGCAATGTGACCGGCCGGCATGTTCGGAAGATACTTCAGTTGCCAAAGCGGATTCATTTTGGGAAGTCCCAATGTTCCCCATGTGTGGAAATCAAAGCGTCCCTGATCATTGCGGCAGGCTTTGACCGCATCGAAAATCTCCTCCGTCGCGGTGATAATGAGGTCGGAACCGATGGAAGTGCCGACCCGTTCAGGAGAAACGGCACCGGGAAAAATTCCTGCGTCGAAAAGGGCCTTTTGAGCGGAAGCGACCCCCATCTGAATTTCGCGCGACATCAATTTCAGGCTTTTGCGGACGGTTTTCTTCAGTGACTCTTCCATTTCACCGAAACACTCTATTTTACCGGTGAAGTCGGCAACCGGCGATCCGTAACCCACAGGAAGATCAGGAATATCGGAACAGAGGCACACACCGCTTTTTTTTTCAAAAAGCGACTTCCAAAAAACATCCAGAGTGAGACCAATCGGGCAGGTCACACCCATTCCTGTGATAACAACACGAGTTTTTGAGGCCATTCAGGATAAGAGTTTCTCTCGATTCGTGTACAGAACGGACACGGCAGGTTAAACAAAAGCAGAGATACATACAAAAAAATATTTGTGAAAACAAACTCACTCCATTGAAATTATATCAGACGCTTGCCGAATTACAATAACATGTTACCGTATTATAGAGTCCGGGTTACGAAATTCGTCGAGGCGGTCCTGCCGTGTCCTGAAATCGTACTGCAACAACATAATAGTATGTGTTATTACCATGAGAGTCTTGATTCTTGGAGGGGGAACCGTCGGCACCTCTGTGGCGGAAGTCCTTTGTCAGCAGCGGCATAGCGTGACGCTTGTCGAGCGGAACGAGGAGATTGCCGGACGGATCGACGCCGAAATGGACATCACGGTGGTGACCGGCGCGGCGTCGCAGTCGAGTACGCTTTTTCAGGCCGGCGTGACATCGGCGGATGTCTGTTTCGCACTGACCGGCAACGACGAATGCAATATGGTGGCGGCGAGTCTTGCAAAGGCGATGGGGGCAAGCCGTGTTGCTGCAAGGGTTTACTCCAAAATTTTTCGCGACCTCAGTACGTTTGATTATCAAAACCATTTCAAAATCGACCGTTTTTTAAGTATTGAACATCTTACCGCGATGGAAATGTCGCGATGCGTCCGTGAGACGGGAACGATGGTGATCGAGTATTTCGCCCGGGGACAGTTGGAAATGCAGGATGTCATCATCAGCCGGGGCTCGTCCGCGACGGGAAAAAAGCTGGCGGACTTGAAGTTCCCTTCTGAAGTGCGGATCGGTTCGATTAATCGTGACGGAAATACCCGCATCGCCACCGCTAACGACCAGATTGAAGTCGGCGACCGTATTTCCATTCTCGGTGACCGTTCGGCGGTGGAGGAGGTCAAAAAACTGTTCAACACGCAGCCCGCCCGAAAACAGTGTGTGATTATCGCCGGCGGCGGAGAAACGGGGTATCATTTGGCTCAGGTTCTCGAAAGCCGTCGATATTCCGTTACGATAATGGATTCCAGCCGTGACCGTTGTGATTATCTGGCGTCACACCTTCAAAACGTCACTATTTTACGCAGCAACGCCCTCCGGCGGCGCGACCTTGAGGAAGGACGTATTAGTGAAGTCGATATTTTTGTTTCCTGTACCGGTTCCGATGAAGACAATATTCTTTCTTGTGTTGAAGCGGGGGAACTTGGGGCAAAAATGACGATCGCCGTTGTCACCCGAGCCGATTACGGCAATATTATCAGCCGTCTTGGGATTAGTAAGGCGGTCAGTCCCCGTAAGGTCATGGCTCAGCAGGTTCAGGGATTGATGAATGCCGGACCGATCATTTTTCGTAATCCTTATCTGCTTGGCGGCGGAATCGAAGTACTGGAACTGGAGGTTCGGCAAGGCTCGCCCGTGACACGGGGAACGCTTCGGGAAATCTCGCTGCCGGCTCATGCGTTGATTGCGGCGGTCATCCGGGAAGGGTTTGTCCATGTCCCCGGTGCCAATCACACTCTCTATCCCGGCGACACCGTGATTGTGCTGATTCAGGCAGGATTCATCCCGGAACTCATCAAAGTGTTTGAAGCCGATTAGACTGTGTTAAAAATTTCAATTTTCGGTCTCAGCCGGTACGAATGAGACACAGCGTATAAAATAATAGAGAGTTTCATGACGGGTTGACACAGACTTGTTTTTAGATTTATGGTTGTTTTTCATCCGGTTTTTGACAGCATACTTCTTGTGATTGTTTCGGCAATGACAGTGTTGCTGGTCATTGGATTTTTCCGCGTGAAACGTCAGGAACTCACTCCGCGGCGAGGCCGGATTCTTTTGACACTGCGGCTGGCAACCCTTTTTTTACTGGTTTTCGCGATGGTTCGGCCCGCGGTGGTTTACCGAAAAAAAAGACTCCTTCCTGCGACGCTGGTTCTGATGATGGACGCTTCGGAGAGCATGTCCATTCCTGACGAAGCGGGCGGTCAAACAAGGTACGATCTTGTCAGAGCGTCGCTGAATCAGTCGGCCAAAACGCTTGCCGAACTGGAATCACGCTGCGAAATTCTCCCGTTCGCATTTGACCGGAATTTGCATCCGTTGAAAATGGCACAAGGAAACATCGACTTGCCGGAGAAACCGACAGGCCGTGAAACAGCAATTGGAGCATCGCTGCAACAGGTTTTGGAGCAAACGGCCGGAAAAAGACTTCTCGGAACGGTTCTCTTCAGCGACGGCACGCAACGGGCGCGGCCGCCGTATGATTTTCTTCCGCAGGCGGCAGCGAACTGGTTCCGCGACAATGGCGGAAGTATTTCCGTGGTTCGGTTGGGAAATGCCGCCGGTCTTGGAACAAGAGAAGAAACCGCGATTCAGGACATGACCGCCAATGACCGCGTTTTCATCAAAAATGAACTTCTCATCTCTGGAAATCTCCGTGTAAGCGGTCACATGAATCAAAAAATCCCGATAGCTTTGTATTACGAAACCGCTCAGGGGGAAATGAGTGAGGTGGCGAGACAGGAAATCACTGTGAATGACGACAGAAAACTGATTCCTTATCAATTTACCTATGTCCCGCAAGTTCCCGGTCAGTGGAAATTGAGTGTTTCGGTCGTGAATCCTGACGGTGTGCCGTTACAACCGAATCAAACCGCAAGCCGTTTTGTCCGGGTGATGGATCATGGGGTCAATGTGTTATATATTGAGGGAACATGGCGGGTGGAACAGAAATTTCTGAGACTTGCCGTTGACGCATCGCCGGATATTCAGCTCCAATACATCGGTCGGCCGAGCGGTTCGCTCAAGGAATTTTTCAAGCCGGGAGAATTTGCCGCCTACATTTTGGGAGACATCGACTCCACCGCGTTTCTTCCGGGAGATTTACAGGCCTTGGCCGATACCGTCCGGCAAGGGGCGGGGCTTCTTATGATCGGGGGAAATAAAACTTTTGGAGGAGGAGGGTATTTTGACACACCGCTGGCGGATATTTTGCCGGTTGTGATGAATCCTCTTGATCGAATCACGACACAGGAATCGGCATCTGATCAGGGAATCACCGGCGAGGTTCAGATGCTGCCGTCCGTTTTGGGAAAAAATGATTATCTGATGCGATTGACACCGAATCGGACAGAGAATGAAAAACTCTGGAAGTCGCTTCCTAAACTCAACGGAATCAATAGGTTTGGACGTTTGAAACCCGCAGCGAAAACGATTGCAGAGACCTCCGCAGGCCAACCGATTTTAGTGACACAAATGTATGGTGCCGGACGGATTGCCGCTTTTGCCGGAGACACCACTTGGCGTTGGGCGACATTCGGACACGATCAGGAACACAAACGGTTCTGGCGGCAAATGGTTCTCTGGCTGGCCAAAATGGAGGAAATGCTGGATGGCGACTGCTGGGTCGAACTGGAGAAAAACCGCTTTTTCCCCGGCGATGTCATTCCGTTCAAAATTCATGTGCAGACCAAAACAGGAGAGGAGATTCTCAGTACGAACGCAACCGCTTCAGTGCGAACGAGTTCCGGCGAAGAAATTCCTGTAGTCCTGACGGACGAAAATGGCATTTTAACCGGTTCGTTTCGCGCAACGGAAAAATCGGGAGACTACGCGATTCATGTGACAACGGAAATTCCCTCCGGTGAATCTTCTGAAAGGGAAATCAAAACAGCCGTCAACCGGTTTATGGTCATTGACCAGAATCTTGAGTTGGAAAACCCTATTGCCAGTCCGTCCGTTTTGGAGAATATCGCAACGATAACCGGAGGAGAAACCGTCACACCGGAGAATTTGGCGGCATTTTTACGGAAATTGGCGGACAAATCGGAGGAACTGGCGGAATTTCATGAGACAAAATCGACGCTTTACGACTCATGGCTGTTTTTTACGATTTTTGTACTGATTTTTTCGTTGGAATGGTTCCTCCGCAAACGTTGGGGACTCGTCTGATTTTTGGGTTTTTTGCGATTTTCATCTTGTTTTTTTTAAAGTTTTTCTGTATTGTTCGCTCAAACCCGTGTTTTCAAACCGAGTGAGTCAATTCACTTCGTCCAAACACCGCAAATTTCCACATTTCATAGGCAATTTTCGCCATTCCATTTCCATTGCGGAAAAGAAAATCGCCTGTACCGGTATGGCATAAATGAAACTGTATCTTATGCGAATGAAAATCAGAAAAGTGATCTTTAATCCGATGAAATTCCTTTTCCTCCTGACAGGCGGTTTGACCGCTTCGGGGCTTTTTATCAGTACGGTTTTCGGTCAGGGAAGTTATCCCTCGTTACAAGGAACGCAAAATGTGCCGGCATTCTACGAATCCAGTCTGTTTGATTCCGCTACCGCTCCGTTGGAACCGGGAAATTTACCGCAGGGAGCAACAACGGTTCCCCGGCGGACGGATGAGGTCATGAATAACGCTCAAACCGGTGCCGTCACGATTCAGGAAATCCGCCCGAATACAAATTCTTCCGTATTTTCTCCGCAACAGCCTGAAATGGTGCCGCTTACGCAAAATTATCAATACATTGATCCGGCAATTCACAATGTGCGTCCCCAGGATTATGTCTCTGAAGAAATTCCCAATACATGGCGGATGAACTCCACACAGTCCCCTGATCCTTCCCAGTTCACCATGCCGATGCAGTCGATCAATCCGGCGGAAATTCAGCAGTCGCAGAATGCCGTGCCGAGTCAGATACTTCGAAATAGCAGTGACTTCGATCCGCGATTTGTGACCGGTTCGGAAAATTATCAGGAACAGCCGATTTCTCTGGGGAGCGGAGTGTCAGGAAATTCGGCACCGTTTCGTCCGATGACGGATGAAGGACTGTTTGCGCAAACCGCAGAAGAAAAAGGGCTCGTTCCGCTTGATGCCGCTCAGGAAGAAAATTCGGACGAAATGGTTCTGGAAGTTCTCCTTGAAGGAAACGGCGGTGTCCCGGAAGATTCGATCCGCAAAAAGATTAAAACGATGGCCGGACGTCCTTTCAAGGCTCAAATGGTCGAGGAAGATGCGAGAACATTGCTGAATACCGGAAGTTTCAGCCGCGTCGCTCCCTTTGTGCGGAAGTCAGACGAGGGAGTCACGGTTGTTTTCCGGCTTCTTGAGCGTCCGCTCATTCATTTCGTGAAGACTCTCGGTAACAAACGTTACACAAAAGAGGAATTGAAAGAAGAAATCGGTCTGAAGCCGGGCGACCCCATGGATGTTTCCGCGGTTTTGGAAGGGAAAACCAAGCTCGAAACCAAATACATCATGGATGGTTTCAACCGTGTCCACATTGAAATTCTCGAAGGGGATTTGCCGTCCGACCGCGGGGTTGTGTTCAGCATTAATGAATCCAACCGGCAGCGGATTTTAGGCACCTCGTTTTCCGGCAATTCCGATATTTCCAGCGGGCGTCTCAAGACGCAAATCGAGTCGAAACGGGGATTGTTCTGGTATTTCGGCGGGGAATTCACCCGCGAAAAGCTCGACATGGATGTGCAGACTCTCAAAGATTACTACCGCAATCTCGGATATTTCAACGCGGAAATCGGCCGCGAGTACGAAGAGTGTAACGGTTATCTGGGAATTGACCCGCAGGGAAGCTGGGTGAAAGTCCATTTCATCATTTCGGAAGGACTCCGCTCGAAAATCAATCAGATCAAATTTCTCGGGAATAAGATTTACACCGGCGAGGAACTCGAAAAGCTCCTGAAAATCAAGTCAGGCAAGCCGTTCGACCGTCAGGCCGTCGAGATGGACAAAATCAAACTCAAGGAAAAATACGGCGAAAAAGGTTACGTTTACGCGATCATCAAAGAGGACATCCGGTATCTTGAACAGCCCGGCATGATCGACATTGTGTACATGATCCGTGAAGGTCTGCCTGCCATGGCGGCGGATCTCAAAGTTCAGTTTGACGGCGATCAGACACACACCAAAGTCACCACCATCCTCGACCGTCTCGACATCCGTCCGGGACAAATGGTCACACGGGCAAACATTCTGGAATCGGAACGAATGCTGCGCTACGATAAGTTCCTCAACACGAATCCGGCGGAAGGGGCCGTGCCGACCATTCAGGTGGTCCCGTCCGATCCGCAGTACCGCAAGGCACTCGAAGAAGGGCAGAATTTCGACGACTTTGAGGAAAACGAAGACGGCATCAAACCGCTCTTCCGCGGACAGAATCCGGAAAAATCCGCATTGCAGCCGACATCGCATTCCACGTCGCTGAACTGGGAGACACCATCGGTACAGAACGGCGTGATTCAGGCAGGATATCAGGTGAATGCCGCGTCCCAGGAAAACGCGATTCTCCAAGTGCAGTATGCCGATCCGCAGTATAATAATGCAGTCCCGCCGTATGCGGCAACACCGTACGGACAGACGATTCCGGAAAACAATGCCGATTCCGTGAACGGCGGCCATCCGGCCTACTATCAATACACTCCGGCACCGTCAACGGTTTCCAACGGGGGAAACGGTTATGCCGTATCCCCGTCAACGATTCCGACATTTCCGCGAGCCGTGCAGACCACCATATCAAGCGACTCGCCGGAGTTTTTACCGTCAACACTGGCCGCCGTTCCGAACTCCGTACCGCCGTCGATTGATTCCTCGATTTACAACAGTCCCGACCTCAGCAATGCGTATGGTTCGCCGTTCAACACGGAGACACCGGTGATTCCGCCGTCGTCGATTCCCTCGTCTGCCATTGGAGCAACCCCGATCACGCAAGGAGGGTACTACGGAGAAAACAGCGGTTACGGCACCATCACGCAGGTCGGTATCACCGACCCTTGGAATGACAGTACGCTCAATCATCCTTATAACGGTCCCGGTATCGGCAGAGAATCGAACAATCTATCGTCCATTCCGGATTATATTCCCAGCGATGTGGTTGTGCGTGTCGCAGAAGGGCGTACCGGTTCGATCATGGCCAGTCTCATGGTCAACTCCGATTCCGGTCTCATGGGACGCCTCGCTCTTCAGGAAAACAACTTTGACTGGCGGCGTCTGCCGTCGAATCCGTTCCGGCTTGAAAGCTGGCGGAAAGCGTTCCGCGGCGGCGGTCAACAGTTTCTCATCGAAGCGATGCCCGGGGAAAACGTACAGAGTTATAACGCCATGTGGAGTGATCCGCGTTTCCTTCACACGAAATACTCTCTCGGACTGAACGGCTCGTATTACACACGGTATTACGATGAATGGCGGGAACGGCGTCTCGGCGGCGGAGTGTCTCTCGGACGTGCCTGGACAACACGGTTCTCGACACGGTTGTCTTTTAACGCGACGGAAGTCAAAATCTTTGACCCGGTGGTCACCCCTTGGGGAGTTCCGCCGGATATTTACGACGCACTTGGAAATTCGCATTTGTATGGATTCGGAGTTACTGCCGCTTACGATTTCCGCGACAGTCCCATGATGCCGACCGAAGGCGGTCTCATTTCCGGCAACATCGAACAGGTGCTCGGCACAAATAACTTCACCCGCGGCGGGATTGACCTGAGACGCTATTTCATGCTGCATGAGCGTCTCGACCGTTCCGGACGCTGGGTACTCGGTCTGCGAAGTGCCGCAAGTGTGACAAGTGATAACACGCCGGTCTATGAGCGGTATTTTGCCGGCGGTGCGTCTTCACTGCGAGGGTTTGAGTACCGCGGTGTTACGCCCCGCTGGAACGACATCGGGGTCGGCGGTAATTTTGAATTTTTCAACTCCGTGGAACTCTGCTTTCCGCTCAGCTTCGATGACAATATACGCGGTGTCGCCTTTATCGATTCCGGTACCGTGGATGAAGACATTTCCAGTTGGAAATACAAATACCGTATCACTGCCGGTATCGGTCTCCGGTTGTGTATCCCTGCCATGGGACCGGTGCCGATTGCATTCGATTTCGGTGTGCCGCTGACGAAAGACAAGTCCGACAAAACTCAGATCTTCAGTTTCACCATGCAGTTCATGCGGTAAAAGAGAGAAAATTCGAGAGGGCTTTCCAAACGCCGCAAAATTCTGTAGAATGAAAAAGTCAGGTTTTGTGTCCCCGTTTTTCCAAATAACCGCAATCTCATTCCAGGAGCTTGTTATGCAACGTTTATTACGAGGTGTGTTGTCCCTTTTGACGGCGGCGGTGTTCATGACCGTCAGTGTATCGGGGGTTTTTGTACAAGGGCAGGATCTTGTTCGTACACTGCTGACCAATCAGGACTTTCAGCAGCAGTTTGCCAAAGACCTTGAAATCACGGATGCTCAAGTGCCGCAGCTTCAGAAGGTGGGAGAGGAGGTACGAAGCCGGCTTGAAACGCTGATTCGGGAAAACGCACCGTTGCTTGCGTCGCCGGAAGACCGTCAGGAAGCACTCAGCCGGCTGCGTGAAGAGGGTGCCAAAATCACCAACGATGTCCGGCAGACTCTCAACGGAGTATTGAATGAAAAACAGTTGAACCTCTATCATGAACGGACATTTCAGATGTCCGGCGGTCTTCAGAGTATTCTGATAAATCCTGCGTTCGGGACGACATTGGATTTGTCGGAGGAACAGCTTAAGAAGGTCGCGGAGATTCAGAAAAAACTCACCGAAGAAGTTTTCGCACTGATGGACAAACTTCGTGACGCTTCACCGGAGGAACGCACCGCCATCATGCGGCAGCTTCAGGCATTCGGAGAAAAAGCGTCCAAAATGGTGGAAGCCATTCTTGACGACAAGCAAAAGGCCAAAGTTCAGCGGCTCCATGAGGAAATGCCGGATTACATCTGGAAGGCGCTCCCGGCCAACCGCAACAAGGAACGTCCGTGGCGTCCTGCGCCGGACTCCTGGAAACCGGGGGAAGGCGTCCCGGAAAATGTCACCGTTCCGCGTGAGGAACGTCCCGCTCCGAAAACCGACGGCCGCAGATTCCCCGGGACGTAGAGAGTTTGTCTTAAACACACATGAAACGGAAACTTTTCTCCTCGCGTCAGCTGAAGAATGATTTTCTAATTGAGGAATAAAAAGAAGGAATCCATGAAGACCTAAGATGTGTCAGGGTAAGATCGAATGGTAAAGCATGGTTTCAGACCAGGCGTTTTTTCCATTCGTGAAGCAGGTTGTTCGCCTGTTCCGAAGTGACGGTTTCAAGGTCCATCGCTTTCAGATCATCCAGAATCGGATGGTCTTCCGGTCCGAAAAGTGAAAGCTGCATTCCCGCAACGCGGTCCTGCTTCACAAAATGCGGCGATTTCCGATGTTTTTCGAGCCGCTCTTTTTCCTCGGGATTTTCCGCGTCAGCACTGTTTTTTTCGAGGTTATTGAGGATTTCATCCGCCCGTTGAATGACTTCCTTCGGTACACCGGCCAGTTTCGCAACATGAATCCCGTAACTTTTGTCCGCAGCCCCCGGCACGATTTTATGCAGAAACACAATTTCATCGTTGTATTCCCTGACGGCAACATTCAGATTGGTGATACGGTCCATTGAGTTGGCAAGGTCGGTCAGTTCGTGATAATGTGTCGCGAAAAATGTTCGGCAGCCGATTTTGTCGTGCAGATACTCCACAATCGCCCAAGCCAGCGAAATGCCGTCATAGGTGCTGGTACCGCGTCCGATTTCGTCGAGAATGACGAGGCTCTGCCGAGTCGCCATGTTCAGAATACGTGCCGTCTCCGTCATTTCGACCATGAATGTGCTGTAACCTCTTGCAATTTCATCACTCGCACCGACGCGGGCAAAAATCCTGTCGGCGACTCCGATGATGGCGGAACGTGCCGGTACGAAACTTCCGATTTGAGCCATGATATTCAAAAGAGCAAGCTGACGGATAAATGTGCTTTTTCCTGACATGTTGGGCCCGGTGACTAACTGAATCAAGCCGCTGTTTTCATCGACACAAGCGTCATTCGGAACGAGCGAACCATCCGTTTTCACAATGTCCAGTACCGGATGTCTGCCGTCAACGATATTGAGGATGGGTTCGGCAACGACACTCGGCTTACAGTAATTCCGGTTGCGTGCCAAAGTTGCGAGACTGCAAAAAACGTCGAGTCTTGCCAGAGCCGATGCCGCCCGATGAATATTTGTACGAATTTTGATAATCTGATCGCAAAGATGTTGAAAAATCTCATATTCCAGATCACAGGCACGCTCTTCCGCGGTGAGAACCTTTTCTTCGTATTCCTTAAGTTCAGGCGTGATATAGCGTTCCGCATTTTTGAGTGTCTGTTTGCGGGTGTAGTATGCCGGAACCGGTTTCTCCTTGTGAGTGTTCGTGATTTCAATGTAGTAGCCGAAAACCCGTGTGAAACCGACTTTCAGTGTCGTGATTCCTGTACGTTCGATTTCCCCTTGCTGATACTGTACGATCCATTCTTTGCCGCCGCGGTTGATTTCCCGAAGTTTGTCAAGTTCGCCGGAGAAACCGTCGCGAATGAAGTCTCCTTCTCTGCTATTATGCGGGCAATTTTCGATCAGTGCGTCATTGAGGAGCGCGGTCATCTCTTCACATGGGTCAATGTTCTGCCGGATAACGCTCAGGAGTTCACATTCCGTATGAGCTAGAATCTCGTGAAATTCGGGAAAACTGTTCAGCGAGCGTCCCAGATTTGACAAATCACGCGGATTGGCACGATGCGTCACGATTTTGGAAAGAAGACGCTCCAGGTCGGCGATTTTTTTCAACGACTCCCTGATTTTTTGGGTGACAGCATCCTTGGTGAAAAGTTCTTCCACCGCGGCGAGCCGGGCATGAATCTCTTCCAGATTCGTCAGCGGATTGGCCACCCAGTCTTCCAAAAGCCGGCCTCCCATTGAAGTCACGCACTTATCCAGCACGTCAAGGAGCGAACCGCGGCGGAAACCGTCCCGCATCGTTCGGGTCACTTCGAGACTTCGGCGGCTTGCCAAATCAATTTCGAGCTGATTTCCCGTATGATAAGGAACCAAACTGTCGATGTGTTCAAGCGACTGCTTCTGCGTTTCGCGGAGATATTCCAAAATCGCTCCCGCGGCGGAAAGTGCCGGTGTGTCGTGCTGTCCGCGTGTGAAACCGAATCCTTCCATTGTGGAGGTTTCGAAGTGATTCAAAAGCGTTTTGACAGCAGTGGTCTTGCCGAACACCCAGTCGGGACGCCGCGAAAGCATCTTTTTCTCCAGCATCCACGACGGCACCAGTTCCTGCGAGGATTCCGGCACAAGGCATTCCGACGGACTGATTCGTGCCAGTTGATCAGGAATTTGGGATTTGGCAATGGTCGAAGCATAAAAGCATCCGGTGGAAAGGTCAACCCAGGCGAGTCCTGCCGGTTCCGTGTCGGTGATGGCGGCAAGGTAGTTGCTCTCTTTCGGATTCAACAAGGTTTCCTCGGTGAGCGTTCCGGCGGTGACAACACGGGTGACTTCGCGGCGGACAAGTCCGGTCGCTTTTTTAGGGTCTTCTGTTTGGTCGCAAACGGCGGCCTTGTAACCGGCTCCAATCAATTTTCCGACGTAAGTTTCCAGTTGATGGTGCGGAAATCCGGCCATCGGCGTGGCATCGGGGCCTTTGTCGCGGCTCGTCACGGCAAGATTCAGCACTTGTGAGGCCAAAATGGCATCCTCGAAGAAAAGCTCGTAAAAATCTCCCATTCGGAAGAGAAGCAAGGCCTCGGGATAGGCTTTTTTCGCTTCGAAATACTGACGGAGCATCGGCGTAAGTTCTTTATTCGGTTCTTTCATTCAATCTATTCTAGCCGTTTTACTCCAAAAGGCTATATGGGGTGTGAAGCGGGAAAACAGAGGATTTTACCCCCGTTTGATGGTCTTTTCTGCATCAACTATTGAGGAAAAAAGCTCTGTCTTAATGGTCTGACGGTCCTTCTATGATACCTTATTTTGAAGCGGTCTGACGAGCTATGTTTTTTCGCGGACGGCTTTTTCGATGACCTCCTCTTCGGCGTAGATCGGAAGCGGCGGCTGATGCGTCACTGCCAGGGCAATCGCGTCGGACGGTCGTGCGTCGATTTCCAGAATCCTGTCTCCCTGCCGGAGCTGAAGTTTGGCGTAAAACGTTTGTTCCTCAAGCTTTGTGATTGTCACGTCGAGAAGTTCCGCTCCAGCCGCCTGACAAATTTTGCAAATAAGATCATGCGTCAAAGGGCGTTGCGGAATGATTCCCTTGACAGACCGTTCAATATTGGCCGCCTCAAAAATGCCGATCACGATGTAAAATTCCCGTTCACCGTTCAGTTCACGGAGAAAAATGATTTGCTGATTGTTGATTTCGCTGATGATGATTCGCGACAAAATCATGGGAATGGCCATAAATCCCCCTTTGTTTGAAGATCGCTCTTAATTTTATACTCTGGTAATGATGCTGTCTTGAGTCAAGATTGAAGGATTTTCTGCAGTTCCTCCCGCATTTTCGACTCAATTGTCCCTTTCATCATCGCGGCGGCGAGCGGAATGTTGGCGTTTGCCGTGACATTTTCCGGCGAAGTCAAAACGGTTCCGTTGATCGCGAATCCGAAAACTTTAAAGGCGAACTCTAACGTCTGCTCGTCCGTCCAGACTTCGGAAAAGTCACTCACCAGTGAGGAATTGGCCTGAAGTGCGGCGGTAAGATTCGTCTTAATCCGCGAAACGGCCTCGGAAAGCGACAAATTATGGAATTCAGTGACAGAAATTTTCGGCATGATTTGAGTGAATGTTTCTAATTGTCAAAATATTGTCAAATGTCGTGAAGTTTTGGGATGTCTGGCCAAAATCAGCAAAGCCTTTATAATTAAGGTTATAATAAAATATGCGGGTAACGCAATGACGGATTGACGTTTCTTCGTCATATTTTTTCATTTCACCGCTTAATGGGGAGATTAAAGTTATGAGTTGTGTTGAACTGACGGATGTCGCCGCTACGGAAATCAAAAATATTATGACAGCACAAAACCTTGGAGCGGAATCCCATTTACGGATGACGATTCTCGGCGGCGGCTGTTCAGGAATGAAATACACGCTCGGGTTCGACTCCAACGTCAACCCGGAGGAAGATCTCACATTTGAGGAAAAAGGGGTCAAAGTTGTAACGCAAAAAAAGTACGCACCTCACCTGACCGGTACGGAAGTCGATTTTATGGACACCCCCACCGCGAAAGGATTTGCCATTGAAAATCCCAACTTTCCTAAAGGCGGCGGCTGTCCCGGCTGCGGATGTTAGCGGAATTAAGGATGATATAGGAATAATGCCGCTTGACACTGAAATCCCTGTGACTTTACACCGTGCTGATTTTCCATAACGTATTCCGGCATCCGGTCTAAAAGATTTTCAAAAAAGCGGAAAGTTTTCCAAAGAACACTCTCCGGGAATGCCGATTCTAATACCACTGTCGGGAGAAAGCCAAAAGTCAGAACACTCTGACGGCACTGTGAGTCAGCATTTTTAACGTTTTTTTCCGCAGTCTTCCATGATGCCTTGTCCACGTCATGTCAGTGAGTCATTTTGGTTTCCCAGGGGGGGAACAGTCCGGTGAGGTCCAGGTGCAAGCGATCCCCGGACTGTATTTTTTCTTGACACAGCGTCTCTCTTTCGTCGGCGGTTTTGAAAATCCGTTGTCCTTCTTCGAGCAAAACCTGTTTTGATTTCCGGTATCATTTGCCGATGTTCACGGTACACTACTAAGAAACGGGGCGGACGGCGGAATGTCTTACATGTTTTTGGCGTGAATTATCGTGAAAAACAAAGATTACGAAAAAATGAGGCGATTTTTATGTTTTTCCTGAAAAGGATATTGACTGCAATGGGGACATTGGTGCAAAATAGAATCATCAGGGTGAACTGAAATTCAACATTTCCTCAACAGTGCGCAAAGAATAAAAACGGTAACTCCAATCTCATTTTGATATTATGACAAATTTTCTAACCAAACAGACCTTTTCCCGAATGATAGACGCCG
>JAISQK010000183.1 GCA_031274255.1 Planctomycetaceae bacterium
ATGGGAGGATGGAAAGGATATTCATCGCAAAGACCTCCCGGCGTAATTATCTTACATGATGGATGGATTCGATTCCACAATATGTTCGAGGGTTGGGCATGTCAATAAACTTGTGTATAAACGTTAGCGCATAGGGTTCCCTCTGCTGTTCCGACGCAGTCCTTGCCGCATCATAAAAACGGTTTTGAAGAGCGTGACCCGTCTCATGTGCCATCGTACCAAGAACTCTGGCGAGAGTCCGTAACGGAGTTACAGGAGACACATGCGTGGGTATCCATATCCTGCCGAGTCTCAGAGTGTATAATCCGCAGATACCTATATCGCAAGAATTGGTTGTCAGTGAAGAGATTACTTTTCTAACATCGAAAGGAATGTTTTCATAGGTTCGGCTGAGTCTCTGCCCGGTTTTAAGCAGTTTCAAAACGGTTCCATGAAATAAAGAAGCTTGTTCTCTGTCTGTCTCAAAAATTCTGGCAGCCCGGGAAAGAGGAACTTGCCGAAAAGATTCGTTAATAGACGGATGAATCATCTGGTACTCCCGAAGCTTCGCGGATGACAAACCTTTGAGGCTGAAAAGAGTTATACTCTCAAGTTGTGTATGAGTTGAAAAAGCAGCGTGGTTATTGGAAAATGGCAAGTGAAAACAAAAAGCATCATTTTACAATGAACCCCTGCTATGAAAAAGTTTAACAGAAAGTCGAAAGTCAATCCGGTCGTCGATCAAAAATTGTCAGCAACCGGAAAAGATTTGTTTGAAAATGCAGACAAACAGACGTTTCAAAGCGAGATTCGGATCGCTCCGACGGGTTCGAGCGACTCGTTTCAGAAAAAAACTTTATCAAGGAGAAATTTTATGCGTATTTTTTGTTTAGTTTTAACAATAACCTTCTTTTTATTTTTTGATATTATGGCATTCGCACTCGATACAAAAAATGAAAAAGAAATGTTAAAAGAATTTAAGACAATTTCATTGAACGAAAAAGATTTTTCTATTGAAAAAGTAGAAAAAATCAATGAATCTGTCAGATTGCCAACATATCCAACTTATGAATTTATTGGAAAACCTGAAATATCAACGCAGGAGGATAGAATCTGTTATCAGCAAGAAGTATTTCTAAAAAATAAAACAAAAATCTTTTTGTATTATATGATACTAAATTCTAGTGATGATGCAGCGAAGGCAGCAAATTATTGCGTTTCAGATACTACTAATGTTGCAAGTGTTGTGGGACATTATAGAAAAGAGAGTATGGGGTTGACCAAGAATGATGCCGCTTATGCCTATAATTATCATCATACCTTTTTTACCAAAGGATTGACATTTCAATGTGAAAATATTGTGGTAGGAATCAGTATTCATACTGATGATAAAAAACCGGAAGAAGTATCGAAAATTTGTGAATACTGGGCAAAAATCATTATAGAAAGGATTAAAAATACGGTGAGGTCAAAAAAACAAACAGAATGATGAAACTAATCCAGATATTTTTTCACTACTTACATGGAACTATCATGCGGTTGCTTGGCGAGGGAATCTCCGTTGTTTTCATGTCTGCGGCAAATTGCTTTTATTATGACGATGAACAGCAGAGCAATTTTTTACCTATTGTTCTGAAATACGGCGGCGATCCCAATATTGTTTACACGGAATACAATGTAACACCGATTTTTGCCGCCTGCAATCCGTCAAAATCATTTGGAAATGCTCTAAAATCTAGAGATAGATGTTATCTCGGCTCGTTAATGGAGATATTTTATTTGCCCTCTCCCCGTAATGTTGCTCTTTTGATTGAAACGGGGGTGGATATTGAGTTTCGGGACAAGTGGCAGAATACACCGTTGATTGCGGCGGCGGGCGGCGAAAACTTTGACATCGTGCTGATGCTTCTCGAAGCCGGAGCGGATTACACGGCGGAAAATGAGGACGGAGAGAATCTGGCATATTTTCTTTATGCCGCCAAACACATGAACCCGGAAATTGACACGGAACAATCCGTTGATCCGTATTACAACAAAGTGATTGACTTTCTCAAGGCGAAAGAATACTCTCTTAATAACGCTTATGCGAAGTTGAGAGATAAACTCAAAAGGCTCCCCGTTCCCCCGGAAAATTCCAACATCAGATGGCCTTATCAGCGTCCGTTTGATCCGTTCGCGGACGAATGGATTCAAAAACGAAAGCAGGAATCGGCAGAAAAAATCAATGCTCAACCTGTTGAGAAATAACAGAGAGGAAGCCGCGTCACCGGTATTGACTAATATCAACATCTGTCTATAATGGCACTTTATGATTTTTGCTCGCTTTTGAAAAACAAACAACGCTCCTCTTAATGCCGTTAAACTTCCCATTGCGATATTTCGACAGCCATGACTAAAAAAATCCCTTCGATCCTGTTAACATTGATTGGTCTGACTTTGTTTGCCTGGGGAGCATACACGTTTTATGAGCGGTTTCTCTGTCCGATGCGGATAGGGGTCATGACGCAGCAGGGAGATGCCGAGTGGCTTGCGTACAAGGAAGCGGCCGCAGGAACGGCGTATTCGGTACACCGGATCACCAAGGAGGAAATGGCGGCGGCACCGCTCGAAAATTATGACATTCTTTTTTTGCGGGGAATGGGTTGGCAACCGACCGACGAGGAAATCGCCAATGTCGAAAAGGCGAAAGCACGCGGCACGGCGGTTTATGTTGCGGCGTCAACCCGTAAATCAACGTCGGATTTGAACAACCTTCCGGAGGAAACGCAAAAGAAAATCGGTGAATATCTCAGTGAGGGAGATGTTGAAAATCTGCGGTCCATGTTCCGGTACATCGCACGGGAACTCAAGGGGCATCGTGTCACTGTGCCGGAAGTCGTCAAAAAACCGAAACAGGGATATTTTCATCTCGAAGCGAAGTTATATGAAAAACTCGAAGATTATGAAAAGCATCTTGATGCGTTGTATCCGAACCTGCCGAAAAACGCGCCGCGGATCGTTTTAACAGGTGTATTTCTTAATGCGTACGACACGCTCGAACGGAAAGCGGTCAACGAACTGATCGAACAGCTCGCCTCAAAAGGAATGCGGGTGTACTGCGTTATGGGATTCGGCGGGCTGCAGATGCTTGAGGACTGTAAGCCGGACGCGGCGGTCCTTTTCCCGATGGGACGCATGGCGGGAAAAGATCAGGCGATTGAACTTTTGAGCCGTCTCAATATTCCGTGTTTTGACGCGATTAATCTCATGGAGCAAAAGAACGCATGGCTTGCCGAACCAACGGCGATGTCCGGCGGTTACATGGGACAGGCGGTTGTCATGCCGGAGCTGGACGGAATCATCGAACCGACCGCGGTTGCGGCAATGGAGACCAATGAAGAGGGGATAACACTGCGTATGCCGATCTCTTCGCGTATCGACATGCTGGCACGGCGTATCAGCAATTGGATCAAACTCAAACGTATGCCGAACGGTGACAAGAAAGTGGCCGTCGTCTATTACAAAGCTCCGGGACATTCGGCACTTGCCGCGAGCGGTATGGAAACGATTGATTCACTTTACAACACGCTTTGCCGCATGAAAGAAGAGGGATACCATCTCGGCGAAAATTTCCCGGCATCGGCGGCGGAACTCGGCGAACTCCTCCAACAACAGGGACGCACGATCGGCCAATGGGCGGTCGGGACGATGGAAGAGTTCATCGAAACGGGACATCCTGAGTTTGTGCCCGCGGAAGATTACATGAAATGGCTTGAGTCGGATGTGCCGGAAGAGAACCGTAAAGCCTTGTTTACCTTGTGGGGAAACGCTCCCGGCAAACAGATGACGATTCAGAAAGACGGCAGGCCCTATCTTCTGGTAACCCGGGTCCGGCTGGGAAATGTCGTGTTGATGCCGCAGCCTTCCACGGCGATTATCGGTGATGATGCGGACGATGCGGAAACAACCGACGCACAACGTTCGGACGAAATGACCGCCGTGCATGGAACCGATCAGGCTCCGCCGCATTTTTATCTCGGCGCGTATCTCTGGGTACGGCACGGATTCAAGGCGGATGCACTCATGCACTTCGGGACCCATGGTTCACTCGAATTCACCAAAGGGAAGTCGGCGGTACTCAGCGACAATTGCTGGCCGACGATTCTGATCGGGGATTTGCCGCATGTTTATCCGTACATCATCAACAACATCGGTGAAGCGATGGTGGCCAAACGGAGGTCCAGTGCGGTGATGGTGACGCATTTAACGCCTCCGTTTACGAAGTCGGAATTGTATGGCGATCTTGATCAATTGCGTACAAAACTGCTTGATTACAATACGGTTGAGGGGGATTCGCTCAAGGAGGAAATCCTCAAATCCGTCACGGAGCTTGTGCGTGCGAACGACCTGTTCAAGGAAATCGGCTACAGGGTCAATCCTCCGGAGGCGGAAAATGAGAATTTCCGACTGCCGGAAGACAAACTCGAAGTGCTTGAAGAGTATCTCGAAGAGGTGCAATACGCCGACATCACCGACGGGCTGCACGTCATAGGCCGTGAATGGTCGGAACCGCAAGTGCAGGATACGGTGCGGGCCATGCTCGGTGACAGGGGAACAGCACAGATCAACGATGTGCGGGCGTCAGGCAAAATCAACGGAATACCGAAAGAAAACGCGGAGGCACTGAGTTGGTTTATCCGCGAAGTGACCGCCGGAAACATCACACGCGAACAGGTCATGACGGTTGAAAAAAAACCGGAAGAAGAAAACGAAAAGGAGAAAATACCGGAGAACGGAGAGCGGAAGGAACCGTTGGAACAGAAACCGGAAACCGGCGGAATATCGGAGGAATTAAAGGAATCCGGGAAAACAGACACGGAAAAACCGAAAGACGCGACCGAAGAAAAGAAGAGTGGTGCGGCACCGCCGGAGTCGGGTATGGGAAACCTCCGCCCCGACGGCAAGGGAAACGGCACGGAGGGAATGACGGACATGATGCGGAACATGGGGAAAAACATGTCGGAAGAAGACCGCGAAAAAATGCGTGAGATGATGCGTAAACGTGTCGGCGAGGGGGGCGGCGGTATGCCGGGAACCATGCCGCAGGGAATGAAAAATATGCCGCAAACGGGAGGCGGTGAGATGGCGGAGATGATGCGGGGAATGATGAGTGCTCCGAGTCTTGAACCGAAAAACGAGGAGCCGGAAGACAAACCGCTCGCACTGTTCGACGCCGTTGACCGTTATTCCCGCGATTTGAAGGGCTCAATCCCCGGAGAACTGGATACGGTGATGGCGGCACTGGGCGGCGGTTATGTGAAACCGTCGTCGGGAGGCGATCCGATCATCAATCCTGATGCCGTGCCGACAGGCCGGAACATGGCATCGGTCAATATTGAACAGACGCCGACGGAGGAAGCGTATCAAATTGCGAAAAAGCTGACCGATGAAATCATTGAGGACTACCGGAATACACACGACGGAGCCTATCCGCGGCGGATTGCCTGTACGTTTTGGGGCGGTGAATACATCCGCACACGCGGCGTTGTGCTTGCTCAGGGACTTTATCTCATGGGACTGCGGCTGCGGCGGGATTCGCGGAATGTGGTGTATGATGTGGAAGTCATTCCCTCGGAGGAATTGGGGAGACCGCGAATTGACATCGTTGTTCAAACGTCAGGACAGTTTCGTGATGCCGCCGGTTCGCGGATTGAATTGCTCGACAAAGCGGTCATCAAAGTGTCGGAACTTCCTGAGGAAAAGCATCCGAACTTTGTGAAACAGAACTCGCAGGAAACCGAATTGACACTGAAAAAGCAGGGTGTTTCCGCCTCGCAAGCCCGTGAATATTCGACCGCGCGTATTTTCGGTTCGCCGACCGGCAACTACGGCACCGGTATCATGGGGAACATTTCGCGGAGTGAAACCGATGAGTCCGGCGAGGTGGCCGACCGTTACATTCAAAACATGGGGGGCATGTACCGCAGCGGTAAAGTCTGGGGCGTACCGGTCCAGGGACTTTTCGAAGCTCAGCTTCAGGGAACCGATCTTATGATTCAGTCGCGTTCGTCAAACACCTGGGGACCGCTCAGTCTCGACCATGTGTATGAGTTCAACACACTGGCATTGGCGGTCCGCGAAAAAACCGGCACAGACCCCGGTGTCTGGTTCAGCGATTTGCGGAACAGTTCGCGGCCGCGTGCGGTAACCGCAATGGCGGCCATCCGTGAAGAAGCCCGTACGACCATGTGGAATCCGAAATACATCAAAGGTTTGCAAAACGAGGGGGCAAGCGGTGCGGCGGCACTCGTCGAGCCGGTCCGTAACATGCAGGGCTGGAACTATATTCAGCCGGACACCATTGACGCTTCGCTTTGGGACGAAACCTACCGCGTGTACGTTGAGGACAAGCACAACCTTGACATGAAAGCGTATTTTGAGGAAAAAAGTCCATACGCTTTACAGGATTTGACCGCTGTGATGCTGGAAACCATCCGTAAAGGAATGTGGCAGCCGTCGGACGAAGTGATGCAAAATCTCGCGGCGCTCCATATCGAAATGGTCGAAAAACATGGAGCCGGCTGTTCTGCGGAAACTTGCGGCAATGCGAAATTGCATGCGTTTCTCGGCACACAGGCGGCGGGAAATGTCTCTCTTGAAGCGTATCAATCCGCTCTTGCGAAGGTGCTGGAGTCGCGGCTGTCTGCCGGAGAAAAGCCTGAAGTGGAAGGAATGAAGCTCGAAGAAACCACAATCACGCTGCAAGCCGACCAATCCGTCACCGCTTCGGCACCGTTTTTCCTTTCGATACTTGTACTCCTCCTGAGCGGCATGTTGTTCGGCGGTTTTTTGATTTTCCGAAAACCGTAAGAACATTGCCGAAAGAGGTGCAAAAATAAAATCAGTATTGCGTCATTGCATCAAATTGATAAATCCGATAGACTGAAATCGGCAGGTGTGCTTCCTTGTTACGAAGCGATGAAATTGTATGGATTTTTGTTTTCCCTTCTTATGAAAGAAAAAAAATGCTTAACCTCCAGGACTACATCCGTGAAATTCCCGATTTTCCCACCAAAGGCATCCTTTTTCGCGACATCACCACACTGATTGAAAACGGCGAGGCCTACAAACAGGCTATCGACCAAATGGCGGAGCGTGTCCGTCTGTTCGGTGAAACGGATGTCATTGCCGCTCCCGAGGCTCGCGGTTTCATTTTCGCCGCTCCGATTGCTTTCAAACTGGGACTTCCGCTGATTCCTATCCGAAAACCCGGAAAATTGCCGCATAAAACCGTCACTTATACTTATGAGTTGGAATACGGAAGCGATTCACTCCAGATTCATGCTGATGCCGTCAAGCCGGGAATGCGGGTGATTCTCGTGGACGACCTTCTGGCGACAGGCGGAACGATTTCCGCTTGTAAACATCTTGTGGAACAGGAAGGGGGCAGCGTGGTCGGATTTGCCTTTTTGATGGAGCTTGCCGGACTTCACGGACAAAACAAGTTAGGCGGAACCCCTTACACAACCCTGATTTCCTATCTCGGCGCATAAGACACTCCCTTTTAGGCGTGTCGCTTTCAACATGTGTTTCTCCTTAGAATATGTCTTCAAAAGTATCCTTTTCGATGTAGTAGCTATTTGAGCATTACGGCTGTCATGGCGATGGGAATCATGGCTTTGCCGAACAGAGGATTTCACTCGTAATCTTTCGAGTGGCGTCGATATTTTGAAATCCACGCGAACGTCCGTTCGACAATCCAACGTTTCGGCAAGACCACAAAACCTTTCACGCCAACCGGTCTGAGCACCGTTTGTAAAA
>JAISQK010000299.1 GCA_031274255.1 Planctomycetaceae bacterium
CAGGAATAAAAATTAGCGACGAGGAACTGGCAAAATGCAATATAACAAGAAGTGGTTTTCATAGTGAATGGAACTATTGCATTCAACCTAATTGTTAGGTTTATTTATTGACGGATCCTTAGAACAACTATTCCCACCAGATGAGGAAGAATATTACTATTGTATGACGTGATTTCTGTTCTTTGCAAAAAACCTCGTAATAACTTGAGCGGCTTATGGAAAAAATAAAATTGCCTGGCGACTAATGTCTCACTGATATACCATCTGTCTTCCCAAAAAGTACGTTGAATATTTACCGTTTCACCTGTGACGAATTCCCAAAATTTGGGATTACGCGAAAAACAAATCAAATTCCTCTGAAGAGTATTATGATCAATATTTTTAGGAATTCCAGAAAAACTTCCATCAAATTCATATATTTCCAAAATACGAGAGTTTTTAAAATCATTTTGAGATTTAATTATTCCATAGTACAATTTATGATTAAAAAGCCAATAGACTTCATTAGTAGGAAAACTCTTTACAGGACAATTAACACCATCAATAAAAAGACGCAAAGTTATGCATAGAAAAAACTTAACATCAATAATGATGGATTTGAAAGGATTTATCATAAGCGTCACCTGAAATCGATTGTCGCTGGAATTTGAAATCGGCAATTCCCACTTTCTGATGTTCATGGTTTCTATTACGCTTCTACATCTTCGCAACTTGTATCAAAAGACATTACTGTAACGAAATATCGTCCGATACGACCGGAAGCGATGCCGGATTGAGTGTTTGCGGGTCATATTCTTTCCTCTTTTTGGTGGATTTCTGCCGTATGCCGTATTCCCGCATGACTCTTTTAGCGGCCATACAAGAACACTTGTCCCGCTTTTTCCCGAACAGCAATCCCAGCCCCAAGGCGGCAATAAAAAAAGCAAAAATCAATACAGCCGACAACAGTGTCAAAAGAAATGTTTTATCCATTTTGTCTATTTAACTTCATTTAAACTCCCTTTTTTTCGGAACAAGGAGCATATCTTTGGTTTTCAGATCATATTTTTCAATTTTGTCAAAACAAGGATTGTAGTTGACAGGTTTGTCATCATGATTATTCCGTCCAATGCTGAATTTTGCCCCTTTTTCCTTGCATAATTCGATGAATCGCGGTTTTGGAAAATCAGAACCAACCTGAAATTCAAAAGCAACATCATTTTTGATTCCAGCTTCAATAAACTGCAACATTCGTTCTTCCGTCCAAAGTTTATCATACAGATCGGCTATCCGCGACGGCAAGTATGTCGGATTGGCCAGGATTGTGACCGGTTCGTTCACCACCGTCATGCAATGTTGGAAATACCGCTCCATCCATGCTTCTGGATCGTCGATTTGGTATTCCTCTTCGAGCCAGAGTTTTTGTGGATTTCCTGCTTCATTATTCATAATCATTGTATCAGCCAAGACGTAATCCAGTTTGTTCAAGAGAGTTGCGTCGATTTTTCTGAACCAGTCACGGTCATTGACCTGAAGACCGATGAACACAGGATACTTTTCCGCCTCAATAATGAACTGTTCGATTTTTTGATTATCGGACAACGGCCAGTCCTGTCCGGCATTTTCGAGAAGCCCTGACTGAATTCCTGTTTTCGCTTGATGAATGAGGGCTTTTTCCGCAGTCATTCCGCCGCGCAGATGAATATGGAAGTCGATCATTGGAATATTTTTTGCACCGAAACCATCCATCCTGCGGGCAAAATCCGCATCAGGATCGGGAATAAAGGAAGTGTTACTATCGGAATCCGCCGTGTCGTCAGGGAGAATTTTTACGGAAATGTCTTTGTAGGCTGCTTTTGTCGTGAGGTCGTGTGCCTGAAGAGCGAATGTGCCTGAAGAAAGAAGCCGTCCCTTGCGGCTTCGCGGAGTGCCGTCAAACTCGATATAATCAGCAAGAAGGATGTCATCAATTTTCACCTGAATCCGTTTATCGACCACTTTCATCCAAAGATTGTGCCACTCGCCATTGGACAGGAAATCTTTGTAGATGGAACGTACGGAAAACAGCGAACCGGTTTTTTTGTCCTCTTTCGAACTGCTGTTAATCTGAATTTCGTACCCTTTCGGCGGCGATGCCGTTTCGGAAAATTCCGTGTGGAAAAAGAGTCCCGAATTGGAAGCTCCTTCGAGTTTGAATGCTAATTTCAGTTCAAAATTCTTAAAGTCATGATTTCCAATGGTCCCATCGTAGAAAAGATGACTCCGGTCGCCGTCGGAAACGAGTGCCCCGTCAAGAACCTTCCACGTGGTCTGCGACTCCGACGCCTTCCAACTGGTGAGCGTTTTGCCGTCAAAAAGCGGACGCCAGTCGGTTTGCGGTGTCTGAACAACTTCTTGTGACGGAGAACCTTCTTGCGTTTTTTCCTGCGGCGGCTTCTGACAAGACACAAAATTCACCCACAAAACAAGAAGTGCAATCAATGCGAACATTTTTTTCATGGAATCAACCCTTTAACTTAATCGTATTGCACGGGAAAAACATACTCTACCAAAAATCCGCAGATTTTGCAACCATCCGCGAACATCAAAGATGGATAAAATATTATGACATCACACTGTGCAGCTCTTTTCTGCGGAGTGAAAACAGCAAATGCCGGCTTCACTGCGTGGAATCATTACGACCGCTTTATCCATGTTTTTTAGAGGAAAAAAATTCTCAATTTCAATTAAAGATATTTCAACTGACTGGAATCTTTACAAAGGACTTCATTCCAACAAAATTTTTTGGCATTTTTAGCCAATAAGTATTCTGTCATTCACGAGAGTGACTTCTTGATTTGCGGTGATTGTTAAGATCGTCTTGTTCAGGATGATCCCGTTTCAAACAAGGAAAGATGAAAGTTTCGGCAATCCGTCGAGAGCCGGAATAAGGTTGTGAGTTTCTTTTAGTCCATGGGAGAACCATTTATGAAAAAATTTCCAGATACACAAATACAATCATCAAAGAGAAAGGTTTTCTTTTCCGGTGTTGCCGGTATTGCATTTCTGACCGTTTTTGCCGTTTTTCAACAAACCGGAGCACAGCAGCCGCGGACTCTTCCAAGAGCCCCTTACCCCCCCAGACAACAACCGTTGGGACGTTCTCTGCAAGCTCAGAGTTATGTTCCTGTCGTGGCACAAAGGCCGGAAATCACGGAACCTGTCATACCGGAGCCGCAAGCTCAAACGAGTTATTCTCCTGTGGTGATCAAGGAGTCTTTTGCCGAGAAAAAGCAGCGTGTCAGTGCGGAAAAGCAAGCCGTCATGCTGCGGCATTACCAGCTTCTCAATGACCGTTATGATTTATCCAATCGACCGGTTCAGGGAATCACTTCACCCCGCGGAAAACCGATCCAGGGAGGAATCCGCGTCCGTTTGCCTCAAGGGGTGAGTTCGTGGGAGCAGCTTTCCACTCTTCCGCCGGAGGAAATTCGCGACAAAGGGCTTTGGCCGAAAGGGTTCCTTCCGCTTCCGCATCCGAAACATGCGGAAGGCGGTATGCTTTTCCCGAAGTATCATATCGACGAAATCAACCGCCAGGAAGCCCGTGATCTGACACGGTTCGACCTTGATTTCGACTTTCCTGATCACTTCATGCCGGAATATCCCCCGGCTATGTATCTGACCACTCGGCCTGATTTAGGCGATGTTTCACGCGGTCAGATTGTCACCATTAAGAATTATTACGAACTGTTCAATGGACTCCTTAACCCAAAACAGCTTGAAGGACTGCGGCTTCTCGTGACGCCGTTTCCGCAGCAGCAGTTTAACGCCACCGAAGACCGTATGTGCGACCAGGCGTCACATGGAGTCACCTGTTTCGACTGCCATGTCAACGGTGCAACCAATGGAGCCACGCATCTTGTCGGAGACATCCGGCCGCAGGAATTCCGGCACCGTCTTGATACGCCCGTACTTCGCGGAGTGAATGTTCAACGGCTTTTCGGTTCGCAACGTGCCTTGAAAACAATTGAAGACTTCACCGAATTTGAACAGCGTGCCGCCTATTTTGACGGCGACCAGGTGATCGCCTCAAAGAAAGGTGTCAATGTTCTTGAACGCGGCTCACAAGTGCATTTTATGTCGGAATTTGAGTCCGTTTTGGATTTTCCGCCCGCTCCGAAACTTGATGTTTTCGGCCGGCTTGATCTCAAAAAAGCAACCAAAGCCGAAGCGCAGGGGGAAGAAATTTTCAACGGCAAAGGACGCTGTGCCGAATGTCATCCGGCTCCCTACTACACGGATAACACCATGCACGACCTCCAAACGGAACGCTTTTTCCAGCCGCATCTCGTGAATGATCATGTCATGGCGGGCGACGGAAAAATCAAAACATTCCCCCTTCGCGGCATCAAAGACACCGCACCGTATCTGCATGACGGCCGTTGTCTGACGCTGGAGGACACCGTCGAATTTCATAATCTTGTGCTTGAAACAAAATTGACGGCGGGAGAAAAGCTGCAACTGCTTGCTTTCCTTTACTGTCTATAACAGATCCCCTGTGTGATTTGAAGCCTCTCCTGTTTTTCGTGGACGACCTGTCTCTCACGGCATTGCAAAGGATTGCCGCTCCCGTGAGAAACAGGCGTTTTTGAGACTATTCCTGTGAAAGCTGCAATTCGTACATCACAGGCCAGTTTTTGCCGGTGATATAAACTCTCTGTTTTTCCGGGTCAAACGCAATTCCATTGAGTACCTGCTCACGGTTTTCGATTTCCCTGAATTGTTTCGGAACAAATCCCCGACCGTCAATCCAGCCGGTCACACGGCCGTTTTTCGGATTGATCCGCACAATGTAGTCCGTCTCATAAACATTTGCCCAGACTTCTCCGTTGACGTATTCCAATTCGTTGAGCCGTCCGACGGTTCGCTCCCCGTCGCGCACCACGACCGTCCCCTGAAGCTGAAACGTTTCCGGATTATAAAACTTCAACTGCGAGGAACCATCGCTGACAATCAGCCGCGTCCCGTCCCAAGTGATTCCCCAGCCTTCCCCTTTGTAACGGAATGTTTTCGTCAATTGGAATGTTTTTTTGTCATACACAAAACAGATTTGTTCCTGCCAGGTGAGTTGATAAATTTTGCCGCCGACAAGAGTGATTCCTTCGGAGAAAAATTTTGCGTCCTGCGGCACGATTTGTGTGACTTTGCCGGTTTGAATTTCAACACGCCGCAATGACGACTGACCGTATCGTCCGGCACTTTCGAGGAGTTCACCGCTTTCGTAAACAAGCCCCTGTGTGAAAGAATGCGGGTCATGCGGATACGTCGCCAAAATTCGGAGTTTCAGTTTCCGTGAAGGCGAAGCGGTCTCCGTTTGCGCAGAACAACTTACTATCGTTACAAAAACCAAAGTCAAAAAAACAGCTTTCAGGCAAATGGATTTCATGATTTCTCCACAAAAATGCGGATTTTCGGCACTGCCCCAGTACCAATCCTTTGATGGGGAGTCCTCCTTTCCGTTTCAGGATTGAAAATCCGCAACCGTTCCACATGCGGATGTTGATTTTTCACTCTGTCCTCATTTGTCTTAAATGGAATGACCTCAGGAACTTCCGGCATGTCGCCAAAGGATTCCGTCGGAACGGTGTTTGCGTCCAACGAATCAAGCAAAAACCGGAGTCCTTTTTTCACCGACGGATGATTCTTTTCGCCGGCGGCAATGAGTGTCAGAACAACGAACGCTGTCCGATAAACATTTTGACAATTTTCTTCTTGGTTCATGATTCCTTCCATGCCCTGTTTCATTATTCAACGGCTCCGCCCTGACAAAACTCCAAAATGGTAACACCATGGCAAGTATAACAAATATTCAGGTTGTGTTCAATATTCCTTTTTGGACGCTCGTCCGTTTCAGGGATTCCTTATGAAAAAGCTGCCGTCCCTGCCGGCAATGGCATGAAAACGATCAATAAATATCACATTATTAAGAATTTTGTGAAGGATTCTTCGCCTGAACGCGGTTTTTATGCTATCCTTTTACAATTCGCGATTCCTTCCTCTCGTGTTTTGAATTGCCGCTCCCCACACAGGCCAGACAAAAATAGAAAGAACCTTTCATGGACACACTTCTTAAAGGTAAAGTCAACAGCGCACTGAAGAAAAACCCCTATCTTACCGGCTCCAACCTCCATTTTGAAGCGGAAGAAGGCCGTGTCGTCCTTCGGGGAGTGGTCCCGTCTTTTTTTCAAAAACAAATGGCTCAGGAATCACTCCGCTCCGTTGAGGGGATCCAGGAAATTCTGAACGAACTGGAAGTCATGGGAAAAAGTCTCCGTTTGGACAAATAGTCTTCATAATGGAACAAGAGTTCGATGCCGTCGGAAGAAAATCCTTACGCTTATCATGAACCGGAAGACTTGCCGCACACACCGTTTCGTGTCACGGATGATGGGAACACCATCTCCGACACCGAGCCGCGGACGCCGGTCAAACTTCTGCTGAAACGCAAGCGGTTTCCGTTAGTGTCCAGACTCTGTGAGTTGACGGTCACGGAAAACATGTTTTTTATTGAAGAGACTTGCCTGGAACCAGTGGAACTGGAACGTGAATCCGTTTATGAAGTCATCCGGTTCTGTCTCAATGGTTTCATCATTCGTGTGCCGGGCGGACGAAAGTACCGGTTTTCCGCTAAGAAAGACCCGGAAAAGGAATTGAAACTCGCACGGCTGGAAACATGGTGCCGGACAATCTCGCATGAAGACCCTGTCGCGACGCAAAACAGAGTCGGACAGAATCTCCGAAAATGGTGCTTATGGCCAACATGGAATAATCTTATGGTCGTCAGTACGTTTGGCGTGTTTCTGTTTTTTCTGTGTTTGACCGCTTTTGCAAATGCTTTGTCCTCGATTAATATGGAATACTACTTTCTGGTTACAGGGATTCTCTTTCTGTTTCTGTGCGGCATTGGTATTCTATTGGCTATAAACATTGCGTCGTTAATTCTCCTCTTCCATCGTAAAACTCGGGTTTTGAGAACGGTGTATCTTGTTTATGGAATACTGGCTGTTCTGAATCTATTGACAATTTTTGCCGGAAATTTTCTCGGCATCATCGGCTTTGTCATTACCTCTGTGATTGCCTATCAAGCGTCCGACGCCGAAAAATGTCTTGAGAGACAACTGTGCCAACTGGAAGACAACAAATTGAAACTACAATAGAACCATTCTTTCAGGCAAGAGTCGTCCATAGTTTCCGCTCCAAATGGCAATACAGCGAATAGGAACAGCCGCAAGAAAAAAGACCGTGTTTTTTGCATACCGCCCGCCGCGGCTCGCGGTTGCAATGTCTGATTCCCTGAATACCAGATAAGTGAGTCAAAAACTAACCGTCAAGCGGCAGAGTTTCAACGGTGTTTCGACAGCCGGATTCAAGATAAGCTCGTAGAAAAATCTGAGCGGCAACCTTGTCGATACGTTTTTTTTGATTTTTTTGCGTTGAGGAGCAGTCGTCGTAATTCTCCTCGCGGCTTTTGCATTCGAGGATAGGCCTTCAATCTTCGCTTTAACACTCGTGGCTCAACACGACCTGATCAATGCCCCGCAAGATGCTGAGACACTTCATCGCAGGATTCCCCGCAAACTCGCTTAACATTGCCATGCTCCTCCCAAGCACGCTTGTCCAACTCGTTGCCGCCAGAGCCGCCGCCGATGGGAAACTCCATCCGCGAGACGTCCTTTGGGAAACTCCATCCGCGAGACGTCCTTTTCCTCTGCGCCGCCGTATTCAACAACACCAGGCAGCCCAAAGTCCGACCGGCCGTTCCAACCGCATCATGTGTGGTGTCTTGCCGCGCAGCTTCTCCGACCCCATCCTCGTTTTGACCACGTTCCCATCCCATTCCGCCAACGATTCGCTCGAATCCGATTCGGTGTCAAGCCGTGTGGTCACGGCAGGAAGATATTGGACACGAAACCCCTTTTCCGCGACACGGATTTTGACCGGGCTAAGCGTCCACGTTCCCGGCATAGTGTTGTATTCCTCAGGCGTCATCCCATCGGGCCGTTGCGGATGTTTCCATCTCACGAGCAGATCGCCGGGGAAGTCGGGCCGCTAAGCGGAAAACTTCTTGCGTCTGATACGTTCGTGCAGTCGAGTTATGTTGCATGGACAAAAAATAATGGCTCTTGCCTAGCATCTCTGGTTATTTTATCAGATTTTTGATGATATTCAAGAGGTTTTCCGCACGAGGATTGTACCTGAATTCCGTTTCCTTTCAATGGAAGGTGAAGGTTTGAGAAGAACAGCCGTTGAACTTGGCGAGACGTCTTTTGGCATAACTCCAAAACGCTTCCATTCCATTGACATGCGACTTTCCCCTTACAAATTCATTCTCATGATGGAACACTCGATAGTGATCGTAACCGTTCAAAATCAGTCCATCGTAAGCCCATCCATCGGTGTGGATGGTGAAGCCTTCAAGGATTTTTCCCTGAATAATAGACATCAAAGCCTCTTTGGAACAATGAGAAACCACCGTCACAAACACCTTGCCTTCCCGTTTGAGAAGGCCGAACACCGGCGTCTTACCCGCCGCGCCGCGTCCTCGTTTACCACGGACACGTTTCGCACCGAAGTACGATTCGTCAAGTTCAAACTCACCCGTTTCCAACGGACTTTCTTTCAAAGACAGCTGGAAAATCCGCTCACGGATTTCCCGAAAATACGAGTTGACCGTGTTTCGGTTCACCCCCGAAATTGACGCTGTTGCCGTCGCGGTCAGGTCCTCGCAAAAGCAACGTAAAAGCAAGTCAACTTTTTTAGTACTTAACGCTTGTATCTCATAGACTTATATTAAAATGTGTTATGAGATGCTAGTCAAGAGCCAAAAGATATTGTAAGGAACAAGGTCATGGAACATTTGGATCGGATTACGGTGCCGGTTTTTCGGGGGTTAAAACAGTCAACGCGAAAGATCGCCATGTTGACGGCGTATGATTATGTCA
>JAISQK010000300.1 GCA_031274255.1 Planctomycetaceae bacterium
GCTCCGGCAAGTGCGGCGTGTTCCTGTGCCGCCGCTCCGACCATAAGGAGTGCCGGTCCGTTGAAGTTTTCCGGTTCGAGAAAAACCGACGCCGAACGGTCCTCCTGTTCAAACAGACGGGCGAGATTCCGGCAATCCTTCACGTCTCTCGCAATCACGCAGCGGAGCGACTCATTGATCCGCAGGAGACGTCCGAACCGCAGAATGCGGAAGTCCCAGCAAGTCGGTTCGGGAATGTGCTTCATCGTGTCGAGGATTCGCGGGGCAAATGTTTTTTCACAAAGCAAACATCCCGACGCCGGCTGCGGAATCTCCTTCACTCCGAACGACTGAGCCAGACGGATCAAATGTCCGCGTCCGCGTCCGCTGAACCCCAACAGCTTTTCGCGGTCGATGAACCCCCGTTTTTCCACTTCCGTCGGCGGCAAAACCCGTGCGGAAAGAGGACGCAGAAGATAACCGCTCAAGCCGGACTCTCTGTCAATCAGGAGAAGCTGATGCTGCTTTTGACTGTTGGGACGCTGACCGGTAATTTCACCGGTGGCCGCAAAGTCCGCTCCGATTTCCCGCATCAGTTCTCCGGCCATCCGGCACATTCGGATCCGGCAGTCAATGCACGGATTGACCGCCGTGCCGTATCCCCAACGCGGTTTCATCACAAGCGGCACATATTCCTCACCGGTTTGCCGCACATAACACGGAAAACCATACATTTCCGCCCGGCGTTTGGCCGCTTCGGAAACATCATGAAACGGTGTGACAATGTTCAACGCCGCAACATCAATGCCGAAACTCCGCAATAAATGCAGTGTGATCAAACTGTCGAGTCCGCTGGAAAAAAGAACCACCGCTTTCATGAAAATCCCTGACAACCTTACTTTTGAAATGACACGGAATCAAGCCGATCGCATTCTTTTTGTTTTCAGTATCGTTTCCCAATCCGGCGGCTCTGCCGGACTGCCGTTTTCATTTCCTCTCTCAGCAGTCAATTTCCGTTTGATTCATCCTCGCATAAAACGGGGATGTTTTGAGCAGTTCCTGATGCGTTCCCATGTCCACGATCTTGCCGTCATTCATGACAATAATCCGGTCTGCGATGGAGAGGGCACTGAGCCGGTGTGTCACGATAATCGTTGTTCTGTTCCCGACAAAACCGGTGAGAGCTTCATGAATCAATTGTTCGCTTTGAATATCGATCTGACTGGTTGCTTCGTCGAGGAGGAAAATGGCCGGGTCATGTAAAACCGCCCGAGCCAAGGCGATCCGCTGCCGCTGACCTCCGGAAAGCAATCCGCCGCCGGCTCCGACATTCGATTGATAACCGTCGGGAAGTTCCTTCATGATGAAATCGTGAGCGTTCGCTTTTCGGGCCGCTTCGACGACATCTTTTTCCGTCGCGAACGGCGAACCGTACCGGATATTATTGTAAACCGTATCATGAAACAAAACCGGCTCCTGCGACACGATACTGATTTGCTTGTACAGGTCCCGCATTCGGATGCTTCGCAACTCCAGACCATCAATGAAAATGTTGCCGGTGATGGGGTCGGCGAACCGGGGAATCAGATTCAATAGTGTGCTTTTTCCACAGCCGCTCGGTCCTACAATCGCGACGGTTTCTCCAAAGGAAATACGGAGCGAAACATCGTTCAGAACAGGTTTTTCCGGCTGGTAAGCAAAGGAAACATGTTGGATTTCAATACTCTTACAATGCCGGGGAAGTTTTTGAGGATTTTCCCCGTCGCGAATCAAAGGAACCCGGTCGATGATTTCGTAAACCCGGTCCGCCGCCGCGGAAGCAGATTGAAATTGGGTGAAAATGTCAGAAAGTTTTCTCGCCGGGTCGGCGGCTCCGGCCAGAAGCCCGAAAAAGACGAGCAGCAAACCGAGACTCATCGGACTTGCCGAAAGCGGCAGTCCCAGAAGATGCGCCGGTGTATGCAGGACAAGGTGCGCCCCGGCCAAAACAGCAAGGCAAATCATCATAATTCCCATCGTTTCCGTTACCGGATTTGTCAGGGCGTCATATTTGGTGATTTTCAGTCCTTTGAAGAACAAATCCTTGTTGACCCGCCGAAATTTGGCGTATTCCGAGCGTCCCGCGCCGAAAACACGGACGATTTTGATGGACCGAATCGTCTCATCCATCCGAGCGAAAATGTGGACGACCTGTTCAAGGGATTTCCGTACATTCCTTTTGATGGATTTGGCCAGCCAACGGATGAAAAAAGCCGCAATCGGAGCAAGAACAAGCGTCAAAAGGAGGAGCTGCCAGCTAATTAACGCTGCTCCGACCAAACAGGCGAGCATCTTGATCGGCTCGCGGATCATTTTGCCGTAAATCACCCCCATACCGCCGCCGAGCGACCCGATGTCCCCGGTGAAACGGCTGGTACAGTCGGAAATTCCCCGTGAGTTGAAAAAATTCGGTTCCATGGTGAGGATTTTTTGATAGAACCGGTTGCGCAATTTCAAAACACCGAGACCTGAAATCCGGGCGACGAGAAGCGAGTGAAGCACGGTAAAAATCGACTTCAAAAGCGTACCGGTCAGAACAAACGAGACAAGCAGGATGACGGTGTTGAAGGGGTCGCGCGGAGTATAGTCGTCCACATAGGGTTGGGCGAAGCGTAACCAGCGAACCGTCTTTTCCATGTCGTTTCTTTTGGCGGCAAGAGTCCGAATTTTCCGCAGCACACTCGGGGAATCATCCTTCGTAAGTTCAAACGCGGTAAGTTCTTGCCGGATTTCGTCGAGACCGGCCTGATTTTTCTTCAACTGTTCTTCCAGCCAGTCACTCATATTCTTTCCGTCAAAAGTGACTTCCACAAACGGGTAAATGACGGCAATGTTCCCTCCCCAGAGAACACCGATCGAAACAGCAAGAAAAACGGAAGCGATGATCGACCACTTGAACTGGAATGTCTGGCTGATAGCCCGAAACAAATTTTTCATCCGAAAAGAATCCTGTGAGTGAAAATGAGAAACATAACCCGTCAACCAGGATTATACACGTTTTTCCTGATTCATTGAATACGGGTTTCAGGAAAATTTCCTGCTGATGTCTGCGACTGCGGCAATGCCCATGCGTTGTCTCTCAAGAAAAGAATCCATGGAAGGTTGTTTTTTCCTTTTTGCCGTGATAACGTGCTGACTTGCAGCGTTGTCTTTTTAAGGGTATAATCACCGGATATTTTCCATAATCAGCAACAGGCAAGTCGTCCGCAAAGCAGATTCCCTGCGGCACAACAGAAAACTTCCGGACAATCGACATGAAAAAACAACTTTTAATTTTCATTGCCCTTCTCGGCATGACAGGGTGTTCCGACCAAAAACCGCGTCTGGAAAAACCCGGTCGGACTCCGCAGCAAACGCAGCCATTGTCCCAGTCCCGGAATCCGCCGCAAGTTCCGCAGCAACCGCAAGTGAATTTGACGCCGTATTTTCAGGCCTATACGGCATTCGCACTGAACAGTTATCCGAAGGTTGCCGCAATGCACGAAGGGAAAAGTTTTGTGTATTCGCCGCTGTCAATCACTCAGGAACTCGGCGTTTTACTGACCGGTTCCGATGCGGACCTCGCCGATAAAATCCAAAAATGGTTTTCCGCTCCGGTGACGCCGCCGCTCCTTTCCGGCATTCTCCGTTCGCAAACCGCCGGTTCCGTGTCATTTTGGCCGTTCAACGCGGTCTGGCTTCAGAAGGGATATAATGTTGTCGTGCCGTATCGGGACAATGTCAAGGCGGCGTTCGGAACATCGGTTTTTTCCGCGGATTTTGCCGGTGCGAAAGAGGAGACGCTCAAAATCCTCAACTGCTGGGCAAGCGACATGACCTCGGGAAAAGTGCCGGCGATTCTGGCGGATTACCCGGAAACAACACGGCTGTTGTTCTCGAATATCCTCCTGCATAAAGTCAACTGGCAGCAGCCGTTTCACCCTGATAAAACGGTTGATCAGGATTTCACGCCGCTTGCCGGTGACAAAAAGCCGCGTCCTATGATGCACAAAAACGGGGTCTTCCGCTATTTCGAGTCGGAAAACCTGCAAATTCTGGTGCTGCCGTATCAGGAAGAAAATCTGCGGTTGGTGATGCTGCTTCCCAAGCCGGAAAAATGGGCCGACCTTGAAAAAATCATGACTCCTGAGCGGCTCCTGCCGTTTTTCGCGAATTTCAAGCCGACGCCGCTGACGCTTCAGATTCCCAAACTGACACTTGATACCGAGGTGAATGTCACGGCACTCTTCCCGGAACTTGCGAATGTTTCAGGACTCAAAGGGATTTCCTTTTCCGCACCGGAGCCGCTCCCACTGGGGCCGATGCTTCAGAAGACGGTTTTCAAAATGGAGGAGCAAAATGCCGTAAACACCGTACCGCCGAAGGAACCGGAAGTGACGCAGCCGGAGCAGGTGAAGACATTCGCCGCAAACACGCCGTTCCTCTTTTTGGTATGGGACGCGCAGCACATGACACCGCTTCTTATCGGCCGCGTCGCGGATTGAATCCAACTCGGACGGAAAGTGATAAAGCCGCAAACATCAGAACAGTCCATCCTATTCCCAAGAGAGGATCGCATGGGACCGAAAGAAAAAATCGAATTCACCGAAATGGAAGAGGCGTTGATTTTCCATACAGCGGCCAAGCGGGTTGCCGCGAATGTGCTGAAAAAACCGCTTGAACGTGTCCGCGACACTCTGGGGAAACTGGCGGCGACGCAAGTTTTGGGAGTGTTCGTTTCACTGAAACGTCACGGCGAACTCCGTTCCTGTATGGGGTGTCTTGCGGAAGCTCTGTCACTTTCCGAAGCGGTTGAAACATCCGCAGACCGGGCGGCGTGTGACGATCCGCGTTTTCCGCCGATTTCCCCCATTGAGTTGGAAACGCTGGATATGGAAGTCTGGGTGCTCTGGGGGATGTCGGAAGTCGAGCAAACCGGTAAAGACCGCTTGAATGTCGTCGAAATCGGCAAGCACGGTCTTCAAATTCAGAGGGGAACACATCGCGGTCTGCTTTTGCCGGGCGTTGCGGTAGAACATCACATGAATGCCGAACAGTTTTTGGAAGCGGTTTGCCGGAAAGCAGGGTTGCCGACAGAGGCCTGGCACAATGCGGAGTCAAAGCTCTCTGTTTTTGAGGGAAAAGCAATTCACGGACCGTTGTCGCTGGCACTTTTCAAATCCAAATCGTCCGCCAAGAATGCCGCGCGGCGTCATGGTCCGACGCTCACGGATGTGATCGGTCTTCGGGAAGCTGCGCGGAGCAATTTTTTCAAGTATCTTGACGGCGCGACGCCCCATTATTATCAGCCCCAATTTTACGACGGCAATGTCAATGGAATCGCTCTGGCCGTCACTCTTCCTGACGCTTCGCCGATCGTGTGCGCCGAGCATGAGTTGAAACCTTCGATTCCGCTTCAGACGACACTGCTGAAGTTTTCCCATGTTTTGGGAGAACAGGTCAAACGGATCGGATCGCCGCCGCAAGACCTTTTGGCGTCGCAGTTTACACTCACCGTTCACTGGGACATGGCGATTCACGGACCGAGTAACGATTGTGACATTTCCCCGCTCGACACCGCGCAACGAAGTCTGATGCTGAGCACCAAAGACGGCTGGGTGATTCTGTTCGACCCTTCGGCAGATCCGGAAGACATTTTCGACGAAGCATGTGAGATTCTTGGTGTCGATGACAGTACCGAGGGAATGATTTACTCTTTTGAAACAGTCAGTACGATGTCGCGGTTTGAACTGACGAGTTTCCCGAACGACCCTGTTTATCCGTCTTTGCGTCCGGCGACATTGGCCGGTTCCTTCTATCCCGCGACAGCCAAGTCGATGGAGACCGAACTCCATCGGATGTTCCAGGGCACGGAACGTAACACCCCGGAATCATACGCCGCGGCATTGGTCCCTCATGCCGGTTGGATGTATTCCGGCCGATTGGCGGCGGAAACGCTTTCGCACATTAAAATTCCTGACTCGGTTATGATTTTTGCTCCGAAACATCGTCCCGGCGGCTCGGACTGGGCGGCGGCGCCTTTTCAAATTTGGGGAATCCCCTTTGGAAATGTCGCGGGAGACCAGGAACTGATGTCGGATTTTGCTCACTCTGTCCGTAACTTCATGATTGATCCGATTCCTCACAAACAGGAACACGCCATTGAAGTTCAGCTTCCGTTGCTTCGCAAGCTCAAGCCTGATGTGAAGATTGTGGGCGTCACGATGTCCGGGGGAGAATGGGAAGAGCTTCACACAGCGGCCTCCCAGTTCGCGGTTTTTTTGGAACGGCTCGAAAATCCTCCGCTGCTTTTGATTTCTTCCGACATGAATCATTACGCCGCTGAGGAACTGACGTACAAACTGGACCGTATGGTTCTTGACGCCATCGCAACGCTTTCGCCGGAAAAACTTTTCGAGGTCGTGACAACCAACCGTATTTCGATGTGCGGAATTCACGCCGCCGTGTTTGTTCTGGAAGCGTTGCGGCTTTCCCATCGGCTCCATGAAGTGATCGAAGTCGGTCACACCACCAGTGCCGCGGTTTCCGGCGACACCAGCCGTGTCGTGGGGTACGCCGGACTTCTTTTCCGGTGATTTTGGCGTTTTTGCGCCGTTGAAAAAGGTCAGATTTTGGGCCGCACCGGCAGTGGGGTTTTATCCGGCTGCAATTCGAGAAGAATATCTTTTTTTCCGGATTGACCGATTTCGACAGTGATTCCCGACAATTGGGCATTCCCGTACTTCCATGGGATGTGATACACGATGTCCGCTTCAGGGACAGGTTTGCCGGATTGCAATAATCGCTCCTCTTCTTCGGGAGACACCTTTGACGTGGTTGTTGTTTTGACAAGTGTGACGTCATATTGTCCCGGAACCACACCTGCTGAGCCGGCGGTTTCCAGTAGGAATGTTCCATCGTCTTTTGATACGGCCGTGGCAAAACGGTCACTTGCCGAGCCGGATGACGGCGTAAAAACAATGTTGACACCATTGACCGGCGCACCATCGAACAACACCTTGCCTTGTGCTGAAACAAGCCCCGGAATGGATGACCGGTGACAACCGACCGTCAAAAAAATCGTAAGAAGCAATAGTAATCGTAAATGTTTCATAATCATCTGAGGTTGGGTTAAAAGGAAAGGAATCTTTCGCCGAAAAACAAAGCAAGCCTGTCGAAAACAAACAGGAAGAAACGAGGCCGAAATTTCAGTGACCGGCAGGAACATCCAGACACATTTTGAAAGGATTGTCTCCGGTCATCAATGCCGTTTACTGTCCCGATTCCGTTTTGTACCGGTTGTTTTTGTTTCCGGCAAAAGCTTTAATAAGTACACGCTGGGACACTCTGTTTTACGGTAACGAACTCGCCGCTCCATCGTTGCGGGCACCGAAACTTCCCCAAACACCATAAGGACTTATACCGGTCAGCGAATCTGTGGGAAGAGGAAGTGTGATACTCGTATTCCGGTTGTTGACGGTATCGGAAACAAACCGGACCGCACCGTCACAAATGCCGCAGTTGACTCCGCCGGTATGAAAACTGCTTGCGGTCCAGACTCCATAACTGTTGACGGCGCTCCCCTGCCGGGAACAGGAAAGCGTATTGGGAGGCAAAACGGTATTCACGCCGGTGGTGAGCGGTCTGCCGTCCGTCCAGAATTGTCCCCGGTAACTGCTGGTCGCGGGTGTTTTAACCTTCGTTCTATCCGTTGTGGAATACCCGTCCGTCAAACAATAAGTGATGGGGTCATAATGAACATTTCCACTGTTGACATTATGAATTCCGCCCTCTTTGATTGCCGCGGCACCGTTACTCACCGTGCCGAACGCCTCAGAAACGGCAAGCGTATTACTCAAACCATCCGTCACGCCTGCCAGAGGAAAGGCCGTCGGATGACCGATAATACCGCGAAGGAGATGACCGTCAGACTCGCCGGCATAATTATTATGTACGGTATCGGCTCGATTGGTCATGATGTTACACCGTGCCGGACCATCCCCATTCCAAAAATTCGGCATTTTTGCGTAAGGGTCGGAAGGACAGAGCAACGCCGGAATCGGTGTTTTATAGACAGGTTGGCTTTCCGTATCGGTGGGGTGGGCACCTTTGCCGGTCAGCCCTTTTATCGCGACCCAATCCGCATACCTTGCCCCCTGCTCGAAAAACGGTAACAGGATGACATTCGGACTGATTGTGGTCCCGGAAGCACCGCAGGGAACTTCGCTTGGAAGACAATTGTGAGTATCGTTGTAATTGTGCATTGCCAAGACGTACTGTTTCATATTGTTGCTGCACTGCATTCTTCGAGCGGCTTCGCGTGCCGCCTGAACCGCGGGCAATAGAAGAGCAATCAAAATCCCGATGATCGCAATCACGACAAGAAGTTCCACAAGAGTAAAAGCGGATCGGACAGTAAACCGGACAAAAGAACCTTGGGCATTGTTTGCAACATTTGCATTTACTGCACGGGAGGCCGCGCAGACTGCCCCCCCCCCCCATTTTGACATTTCGGACACAAAGTCAAGTTTTGCATGATTTTTCTCCCTGTTTTTGGAAAAATGTTCAACGAAAATCTACACAGATTGACACAAATCAACCTGATGACTGTATTCTATACACAATGGTCGAGAAAGGCAAGAGGAATATCGCTTTTTCAGAAATTTTTCCTAATATGAGCTGTTGACATATCATTCCGCCGTAATTTTTCGGTATTGGATAGGCAGAGATGTGGTCTGTACAAATCAATGAAATGCTCCAGGTGATTCCGTTTCCGTCCGTTTTTCACTCCTCATTCCTCATTTCACGTTAAATATTATAATGTCAGTATGTTTTGTATTTTCATCAGTCCTTTTAAGGAGCCGCCGTGAGTCAGGATAAACAGAGGTTGCCGCCGCAACAAACAGCAGCACCGCAGATTGCGTCGATGTCTCCGCCGAGAATACGTAATTTGGCCGATGTGCTTCAGGAGTTCGGTCAGCAGTGTCAAGTGATGCAGGATGAACTTCAAAAGGTCATCGTGGGACAGTCAGACGTCATCCGGCAGATTTTCGCTGCGATATTTACTCGAGGACACTGTCTTCTCGAAGGTGTGCCGGGACTCGCCAAAACGTTGATGGTCAGCACCATTTCGCGGATTCTTGATATGGAATTCAAACGGATTCAGTTTACGCCCGACCTCATGCCGTCCGACATTACCGGCACCATGGTTCTCGACGAAGACGCTCACGGCAAACGGAATTTCCGTTTTGTCGAAGGACCGCTTTTCACGAATATTCTCCTCGCGGATGAAATCAACCGTACCCCGCCGAAAACACAGTCGGCACTCCTTCAGGCAATGCAGGAACGTGAAGTCACCGTCGGCCAAACGACCTACCCGTTGCCGGAACCGTTTTTCACCATTGCCACACAGAATCCCATTGAACAGGAAGGAACCTATCCTCTGCCGGAAGCACAGCTCGACCGCTTCATGTTCAATATCAAGGTTGATTATCCGACCCTTGAAGAAGAGGAGAAAATTCTGACAACCACAACCCGCGGGGAAAAGAATGAAGTCCGTAAAATCATGTCAGGCAAGGTGATTGTCAACCTTCAGAAACTGGTTCAGTCGATCGCGGTGAGTCAGTATATTATTCAATACACGGCAAAAGTCGTTCGGGCGACACGGCCGGCGGACATGTCTGCACCGGAGTTTGTCCGGGATTGGGTCGATTGGGGGGCCGGACCGCGTGCCGGACAGTACCTCATTCATGGAGCCAAAGCCCTCGCCGCAATGGACGGGCGTTTTTCCGTCGCCATTGACGACATCAAGGCTGTCGCCATTCCCGTGTTGCGTCACCGGATCAGTACAAACTTTCAGGCTCAGGCGGAGGGCATGAACAGCGAATCCGTGATTCTGAAACTCCTCGAAACAATCATGCCGCCGAACATAGACAAATTTGACATCGGAACCGAACCCCGCCGAACATGAACCGTGCCACTTTACCGCCAAAACAGCACGTCATATCACGGAGGAACTGCCGTATGAAAGAATCATCTGTTCCTCAGGACCGTTGCGTTGCCGATTTTATCAACAACACCCGATGAAAATCCTTTAAAAATTTGACAATTGCTCTCATCGGCATTATACTGGGGTACTGAATTGCCTTCACTTGGAGAGTAACCGATGTTCATTATTCCCTATAACACGGATGCGCCGATTTATTACCGGCCAGTCATGACGGTGTCTCTGATTGCGGTAAATGTTGTCGTTTTTGTTCTGCAAATTGCGTATCCTGAACAGATGCTGGTTAACTATGCCTTGTGGACAGGAAGCGGTCTTCATCCGATTCAGTGGCTGACGGCCAACTTCCTGCACGGCGGTTTCGGGCATCTCATTGGAAACATGTTCTTCCTGTGGGTGTTTGGAATCGTGGTCGAGGGAAAAATCGGTCACTGGAAAATGCTGACCGTTTATCTTGGAATCGGTGTCGCTCATGAAATCCTCGTTCAGATTCTCATGCTTGCCGCGGAACCACCTGTTCCTTGCCTTGGCGCTTCGGGGGCAATTTGCGGACTTATGATGATTTGTCTGATCTGGGCATCGGAAAACTGTCTTAACTGCCTGTTGATTGTTCTATTTTACATAGTCCGCATTGTTCATTTTGAGGTTTCCATCAAAGTCGCGGTCGGACTGTATCTCGGCTTGCAGATTTTCATCTTATGTTTGACCGGGGGACAATTGTCAACGGAATTTTTGCATAGTATGGGAGCTGTGGTCGGCTTGGCGGTGGGGATTGTCATGCTCAAGACGAAACAGGTGGACTGCGAATATTGGGACATCTTTTCCGTCTGGCGGGGAGAACACAAGATGTCAAGTGAGGAACGGGCGGAACGTGAAGCTCAAAAGCCTGAAACTGTCCAAAAAAGACTCGAACAGGAACGCAAGCATCAAGAGAAACAGATCCGATGGCGTGAACAAATGCTCGAAGAGATTCGCTGGGCCGTTCAACAGGGAAATCCGCTTCCGGCACTTGCCATTTATCAAAAGACGCAAAAGGAGTCTCCCGGCTGGACAATTCCCGAAGAGGACATGCTCCGGTTGATTCAACTGCTCCTTAAAAAGAGACATCACACGGAATCCGTTGCGGCGATGCGTGAGTATCTGGAACGTTACACCTCAAAAGCGGGGCCGATGCGGTTGCAGCTTGCTCAGACGCTCCTGGAAATGGGAAAGTCTCATTCGGCAGAAAGTGTTTTACGGCAGTTGGATGTGAATACTTTGGACACCCGGCAGATTCCGTTTCTTCACAAACTGTTGAAGAAACTGAAAACAGCCGAACAACCGGAAACATTTGACACCTACGAACTTGCTGATGAGGAGTAAGGTTCAAATCAAGAGAGTGGTGACCTTAGGATCCGTCAATAAATAAACCTAACAATTAGGTTGAATGCAATAGTTCCATTCACTATGAAAACCACTTCTTGTTATATTGCATTTTGCCAGTTCCTCGTCGCTAATTTTTATTCCTG
>JAISQK010000305.1 GCA_031274255.1 Planctomycetaceae bacterium
CCGCGTCCTCGTTTACTACGAACACGCTTCGCACCAAAGAAAGTACGATTTGTCAAGCTCAAACTCACCGGTTTCCAACGGACTTTCTTTCAAAGACTGCTGGAAAATCCGCTCACGGATTTCCCGAAAATACGAGTTCACCGTGTTCCGGTTCATCTCCGAAATTGATACCGTTGCCGTCGCGGTCAGGTCCTCGCAAAAGCAACGTAATTATCCGTTTCTCGTTTTTTACCTATTGATACCAGCGACCAGCGGGAGCGGGTCATTGAGGCCGAAGGCAATCCGCCCGTCGCGGCTCGCGACCGGTGCAGCAGTATGCTGCCTCCCGGTCTCTTCGAGGCGGTCGCTTTCAAATGGAAAATCTTTACAAGGAACGGTATAAAGTATAAAATAAAAAGAATGCTGGTATCAATAGGTAAAAAACGTATTCACTTTAACAGGAGATTTTTATGACTCAGTATCTTATCGGGATCGATTGCGGTTCCACGATGGTCAAAGCGGCGGTCTTCGACAGCACCGGAAAAGAACTCGCCGTCGCGGGACGGAAAATCGGGCACCTCTATCTGCATCCCGGCTGGACCGAAAATAACATGGACAGCCTCTGGCAAAACGTGGGTGAGGTTCTCCGCGAAACGGTGGAAAAATCCGGCATCCCTCCGAAAGACGTGGCCTGCGTGACATGCACCGGACACGGAAACGGACTCTATCTCGTCGCCGAAGACGGCACGCCGGCACGCAACGGAATCATTTCCTCCGACGCCCGCGCCCGGAAATACATCGAGCAGTGGACCGCGGAAGGGATTCCTGAAAAAGTCCTCCCGAAAACCATGCAGTCGATCTGGCCAGCTCAGCCGAACGCCCTCCTGCGATGGCTTCTCGACCACGAGCCGGACACGATGGCCAAAACGAAACACCTCTTCATGATCAAAGACTTCATCCGCTACCGCCTGACCGGCGAAGCGTACATGGAGCTGTCCGATATGTCCGCGACGAGCCTCATGGATGTCGGCAAAGCGGCCTATGACGACGCCCTTCTCGACCTCTGGGGGCTGAGCGAATGGCGGAAGATCCTGCCGCCGCTGAAAAAGTCGGCGGATCTTTGCGGAACCGTCACCGCGGAAGCCGCCGCGCTCACCGGACTCGCCGAAGGAACGCCGGTCGCCGGCGGAATGTTCGATATCGACGCCTGCGGACTCGCCGTCGGAATGACGGACGAATCCCGGTTCTGCATGGTCGCGGGGACGTGGGGCAATAACCAGTTCATTTCAAAGAAACCGGTCGCCGATCCCGACATGTTCATGACAAGCTGCTACAGTATCGACGGCTATTATCTCATGCTGGAAGGGAGCGCCACCTCGGCAAGCAATCTGGAATGGTTCGTGTCGCAGTTTTTCGAAGCCGACCGCGAACTTCTGCACGCCAAAGGAATGACGAAAAACATTTATGATCATTGCAGCGGCCTTGTCGCGGAAACCGGCCCCTCCGACACCGGCATCGTCTTCCTCCCGTATCTCTACGGCAACCCGGTCGATCTGGACGCGAAAGCGTGCCTGTTCGGGCTGGACGGGCGTCACACCCGGGCCCACGTGATGCGCGCCGTCTTCGAGGGGATCATTTTCGGCCACTGCTGGCACTTCGAACGGCTGATGCGTTTCTGCGAACGGCCTGAAACGATCCGTCTGACCGGCGGCGCGGTCAACAGTCCGGTCTGGGCGCAAATGTTCGCGGACATCTTTCAGATTCCGGTCGAAATCCCCTGCGGAACGGAACTCGGCTGTTTCGGCGCGGCGATTTGCGGGTCCGTCGCCGCCGGAATCCACTCCACCTACGAGGAAGCGTGCGGGAAAATGGTTCGGATCGACCGGACCTACACGCCGAATCCCGAATACGCCGAGGTTTATCAGCGGAAGTATGCGCACTACCGTAAACTCCTGGACGTTCTGGCCCCGGTCTGGAAGGAACTCGCCTTTTGACGCCGGGTCAAAACGGCGGGACTCCGCGAAAACCGCCGACTCCGCGGAGGGTTCCGCCTTTCCCCGCGGGAGGTCTCCGCCCGTCGGAGGAACAGAGGGAGGCTTCCGGCGTCACGATTTTTCTCCCGGCGGGACCTGGGCAATGGCTTTGGCGTAATTCGGATTGTCCGCCTGGCCGGTCAGTTCGTACAAAAACCGGCTCGGAATCGTGGGACGGAGCTTTCCCCATTTCCGCCTGGCCAGCGCGAAGGTCAGCGTGAGACGAAGCTGCGCCCGCGTGATGCCGACGTAACAGAGCCGCCGTTCCTCGTCCACGGCGAGAAGATCGTCGGCGGCGATCGAGCGGTGATGCGGCAGGATCCCCTCCTCCATGCCGACCATGTACACCTCCTTGAATTCCAGCCCCTTCGCCGCGTGAAGCGTCATCATCATCAACGCGTTTTTCTGAAGTTCCGGCTTGTTTCCCGCGGCAAAATCCTGACCGGCCAGGGAGGTCTGATCAAGAAAACCGTCCAGGGTCGGATTTTGTTCCTCCTGCACATACGACGCCACCGCACTAATGATTTCCCCGACCGACTCCCAACGGGCCGTGCGATCCTCCGGCTGAGCGTAATTCCGCTCGATTTCCTGTTGGTACGCAATCGAATGGATGAAGTTGGTGACCGTTTCCGGGGTGAAGTCGGACAAAAGGACGTTTCTCTGCTGCAAAATCAGGGTTCGGAACTCCTCAAAGGAGTCGCGGCTTTTGCCGGAAACCTGGGACAGGACGCCCGGATCGGCAAGGGTCTCCCAGACGTTTTTCCCCCGCGACACCGCCGATTCCGTCATTTTCAGAATACTCGTCTGGCCGATCCCCCGCGGCGGCGTGTTCACAATCCTCAGCAGCGAAACATCGTCCTGAGGGCGGGCGATCAGCCGCAGGTAAGCCATGATGTCGCGAACCTCCTTCCGGTCGAAAAACGATTGGCCGCCGACCAGAACATAAGGGATTTTCGCCTGCCGAAGCTCCATTTCAAACGCGCGGGGCTGTTCATTGGTCCGAAAAAGGATGGCGAAGTCGCGCGGCTGCCGCTTCGTTTCAAGCCTTTGCCGGATTTGTTCCACCACCGTTTTCGCCTCGGTTTCACCGTCTTTACACTGCAAAATCCGCGGCGGTTCCCCGTTGAGCGTGGAACGGAGCTTTTTGTCGTGCCGGTGTTTGTTGAAAACGATGATCCTGTTCGCCCAGTCCAGAATGGGCTTGGTGGAACGGTAATTCATTTCGAGCCGAACCACTTTCGCGTCCGGCCAGTCTTTCCGAAAATTCAGAATATGCGTCACCTCCGCCCCGCGCCAGGCGTAAATCGACTGGTCATCGTCGCCGACAACGCAAAGATTTCTGTGCGGCAATGCCAACCCCCGGACAATCCGGTACTGACTCCCGTTGGTGTCCTGATACTCGTCAATCAGCAAATGGTCGAACCGGACGGCCTCCTCTTTCAGAATCTCCGGTTCCGATTGAAAAAGCTCCTCGGTTTTCAAAAGCAGGTCGTCGAAATCGACCGCTCCCAACGCTTTCAGTGCTTTTTGGTATTGACGATAGGCCAACGCCGCCAGATGATCTTTGGAACTCCAGGCCTCTTCCGCCGCCGCTTCCGGAGTGAGCGACGCATTTTTCCACTGACTGATTTGCGAGAGAAGATCGCTTGGTTTCAGTGCCGTACTCGAAATCCGAACCTCTTTCAGAGCCTGTCTCGCCACAGATTCCTGGTCTCCGCGGTCATAAATGGCGAACCGGTTAGGATAACCGAGGTGGTGAATATGCTTCCGCAGAATTTTGACACACAAAGAATGGAATGTCGAGGTCTCCGGCTTTTCCCTTCGTGACGAACCGAGCAACTCTGAAATGCGCTGCTGCATTTCCTTGGCCGCTTTATTCGTGAAAGTGACGGCCAAAATCCGTGACGGTTTGACGCCGCTCTTGATGAGCCGCGCGATCCGATAGGTGACGACACGGGTTTTGCCGGTTCCCGCTCCCGCCAGAACAAGCAGCGGTCCAGAAAGGGTCTCAACAGCAGTCTGTTGGGCTGGATTGAGTGTCATAAATCAAATTTTGCCAAAAAACTGGACGATTTCAACGAAAAATCTCTCCCGTACGGGTTCCGATAGTCAAAGAGTATGGTATCATACATGCTGTTTGTGTAAATCCGCCAAAGCAAAATTAACCATTAATCCCAAAATGACCACAGTGAAGTTTTCAAAACTTCCGGGAGACGACTGATGAAAAAAGACCGGCATCATCAACTCATTCAAAACGACCTGGCCCGCCACATCGGGAAAAAATACGAAACCCTCAAGCAACACTCTGCAAAAATCTACCTCGCGGTGATTGGTGCGTTGCTGATTCTTGCGGTTTATCTGATCTGGCAGTCGGTCGCGCGGAGAAATCAGGCGGAATTTTCGCAGGATATTTCTCCGGCGGTGCTTTTCGGGGTGGAAGAGGTTTCCCAACTTGCTCCGATGCTTCAGAAATATCCCGCCGGCGACGAAAATGCCCGTTTTCTCCTGATTGCCGCGGAAATGTCGCTCATGGAAGCGAACACGTCCCTGCGGACCGACCGTTCGGAGGCCGCGAAGAAACTGGAAGACGCTCTCGAAAAGTTCACGGCCGCCAAATCCAGTGCCAAATCCCCCTTTTTGACAGACCGCGTGCAGTGGGGACTCGCCCGGACTCATGAAATGTTGGCGACTCTCCGTGAAGGTCAGGACATGGAAGAGGCCAAAAAATGGTATGAAAGTTTGGCGTCGGAAGACGGTTCCGTTTTTCAGCAGCTTGCCAAAGACCAACTCACCGCCCTCAACCGCTCCTGGACACCGGTGTTCGCGACGGCTTCCATCAATGACAAGCCGCGAGAACCGCTCGCCCCCGACCTCACGATGCCGGAGCCGGGGGCCACTTCCCCCAATGTGGACGTGGTACTCGGCCTCGACAGCAATCAGGAGGACAAAACCGAAGAGGAAAAGACGGAGAAAACGGAAAACGTGACCGTTCCCGAAGCGGTTGTCCCGGAAGTGACCGTACCGGAAGCGGCGATTCCCGAAACACGCACACCGGAGACAGAGTAGCAGACTCAAGCCGGTGATTTGAGAAGACAAGGCACCGTAAAAAATGAAAGAATGGCAAGGCTTTAACATCTCCATTATTAAATCCTAGAATTATGGCTGACCGGACACCTTATCAGGAAAAGATCATCAAGCGGTACTATCAGAACCGCGATGAGATTATGTGGCAGAAACTCGCGGAATTGGCGACGGACTTGTATCTTGCGGAAGGCAGGAAGCGGGAACAGATTTGGAAACGGGTTGTCACCGCAATGAACAACCTGAAAATTCCGCAGGTACGGATCAATGACCTCGTGGAATCGGATAATCCGTCGTTGGTTGTCGCGCTTGTGGAAAGCCAAATGAAAAAAAAGTGACACGGAATGAAAAAGAGTGACACGGACGGATTGTTTCCGTCAACATTTGTTGTGATTTCCTGAAGCGGATGGAACGCTTTGACAAACAACGTAAATCCTTTGTTTCACCTTATATGCTTGTTCATGAATCTTTCCGGCTGACGTTTCCGGCGGCGGTGGACCGGTTTTTGCGATACCTCGCGGCGGAGCGGAACGCTTCGGACATGACGCTCAAGAGTTATCGGGAAGATTTTGAAGCACTCCTGGAATATCTTGCCGCGTCACATCAGGGGAAATGTCCGGCGGCGGATCAGGTTTCGACACTGGAACTCCGCGGCTACCTTGCGGCCATGCACGACGCGGATTATGCCAAGACCACGATTTCGCGGCGGCTTGCGTCCCTGCGGAGTTTCTACAAGTTCGGACTCCGTGAGGGCTGGGCGGCGGAAAATCCGGCCAAACCGCTTCGTAATCCCCGCGCGGGACGGACGCTTCCTCATTTTTTGACGACAAGTGAACTCAAGAGGCTTCTGGAAGCTCCGCCTCTTGACGATCCGATGGGATTCCGCGACCGTGCCATTCTCGAAACGATATACTCCGCCGGAATCCGTGTCAGTGAAACGGTGGACGCGAATCTGGGGGATTTGAATCTGGAGGAGGGAGTTTTACGTGTCCGCGGAAAAGGGAAAAAGGAGAGATTCGGACTGATCGGGTCTTTTGCAAAAGAGTCGCTCTTCGACTGGTTTGCACACCGCAAGGAAGTTGCGAAAAAGGAAAAAATGACACCGGATCGTCCGGTTTTTTTGAACCGGTTCGGAAACCGGCTCACGACACGGAGCATCGGCCGCATGATTGAAAAGCATCTGACGACGGCGGGACTTGATCAGAGGACATCTCCTCACACGTTGCGTCACACCTTTGCGACGCACTTGCTTGATCAGGGAGCCGATATCCGAAGCGTGCAGGAACTGCTCGGCCACAAAAGCCTCATCACCACGCAGATTTACACTCATGTGACGACCGCGACGCTTCGGGAAGTCTATGAGAGGTCGCATCCGCGTGCCCGGTGAACAGAGACTCCGCGGCACTGTTTTCCGGTGAGGGTGGAGAATGGAAGAGATGGCGAATAGAATGTCCGTCGAACAATGCGTCGCGGCGGAATGCGGTACGGCGGATCGTGAAAAATGTTCTGATTGTTCGATATTGAAAAAATCATGCCTTATGGTTGGCGATTCTCTTCCATCAAAATGACTTTCGGAGTACAATGGGCTTTTCAGAAAGATATTATGTACCTTTCAAGGCTTTGTTGTTTATGTATCTTTATTTCGGTGACGATGACGCGACCCGGGCCGCGGCGTATTTGTGCGGAGTCATGACGCATGAGGAGATTCCTTATGTCCGTGTGAACAGTTCGGAAACGCCGCCGGATTCCTTCGGAACAACGCTTTATGATGTTTACATTTTGAGTGATTATCCGCGTGTCCATTTTTCGGCGGCACATCTGG
>JAISQK010000351.1 GCA_031274255.1 Planctomycetaceae bacterium
TTCGCGCAGAATAGACACGATCTCCAAACTGCGCCATGAGCTTCTTGCATGGGAATCTCAACGGAATTCCAGTAATGCTCAAATAAATTGGCATTTTTCGATTGGAGACGCCCGGGAAAGGCTGGCGTCGCTCTATCCTGAGTTTGAGATTCCAGAGGCATGAGCCAGACACAATTATGCAAATTATCAACAAGACAGTACACTACCGTCCCGAGAGCCACGACCCCGTTCGCGTTGCTCACTGGAATCGGTAAGCGGAACAACGAGAAAAGGGTGACAATGTAAGCCAACCGTGCAGCCGGGAGGCAAGTGCGATCCAACGTGCTACGTTGGCCGCGGGCGGTAGCCTCCCGACACCTCCGGTGTGGTCGGCGTTGGTTGGGAAATCTTTCCAACTGGAGGCCGAAGGCATACTGGATGCAACGTCACGTTGCCCCGCTCCCGATGGTCGCTGGAGTCCGCGAGCGGAATAAAAGGAAGCAGCGGGAAAGATTATTCATCGGAAGCCGACCGCGCAGCCGGGAGGCATACTGCCCGTCGCGGCTCGCGACCGAATGGAACGCAGTGACCATGAGGCTATTGCCCGCCGGGGATTCCCGGCTGCGATGCAGCAGCATGCTGCATCAAAATCCCCAGGTTTTGCCGGACTTGATTTCCACCTGAAGCGGAACCCGAAGCGGCTGATTCAGCGTCATTTCCCGCTTCAAGAGCGTCTCAAGTTCCTCCGCGGCGTCCGCGGACATTTCAAAAACCAGTTCGTCATGAATCTGCAGCAGCATCTGCACCGGAAGCCGCGTCTCCCGGAGTTTCCGATGCACCGCCAGCATCGCCATTTTCATCAGATCCGCCGCGGTTCCCTGAATGACCGTGTTGATCGCAATACGCTCCTCCATGTTGAACTGCCCTTTCCGTACCGGCCGGATGCCGCGGATCGAACGCCGCCGCCCGAAAAACGTCGAGACGTAACCGTCCCGCAACGCTCCGTCAAGCACCTGATTCATGAAGGTCTCAATGGCGGCGAAACGCTCAAAGTAGGTTTTGATGAAGACCGCCGCCTCCTCCTGGGAAATGCCGAGCTGCCTGGCGAGTCCGAACGGGGATTGCCCGTAAATCACGCCGAAATTGACCGTCTTCGCGTGACGCCGCATCTCCGAAGTGACCTCTCCGGGCGGAACATGAAACACCTCCGCCGCGACACTGGTATGAATGTCTTCGTTTTGCGCAAACGCGGCGCAGAGACGTTCGTCGTCGGAAAAATGCGCCAAAACCCGAAGCTCCACCTGCGAATAGTCGCACGCCAGAATGAAATCATACCCGTCGCCCGGAATGAACGCCGTCCGGATTTCGCGTCCTTCCGTCGTCCGGATCGGAATGTTCTGAAGATTCGGATTGCTCGAACTGAGACGTCCGGTTGCCGTCACCACCTGATTGAACGACGCATGGATGCGATGTGTTTTTTCGTCGGCCAGAAGAGGAAGCGCGTCAATATAAGTTCCCTTGAGCTTGGCCGCCTGACGGTATTCCATCACTTTGGCCGGAAGCGGATGAAGCGGCGCCAACTGTTCCAGCACTTCCATGTCGGTACTCGGCCCGGTCTTGGTCTTCCTGAAAACCGGAAGCCGGAGCCGGTCGAACAGAATCGTCTGAAGCTGCTTCGGGGACGCAATGTTGAAATCCTCCCCGACAAGAGCGTGAATCTCCTGCTCCAGCGTGAGAAGTTTCTTTTTGTAATGCCCGCTCAACTCGCGGAGCTGCGCCGTGTCAATGGTGATGCCGTTGAACTCCAGCTCCGTCAGAATCTCAATGAGCGGCAGCTCCAGCGTTTCATAGAGCGTCATGACCCCTTGCTCCCGGAGCCGGTTTTCCAGAAGCGGTTTCAGCAGCCAGGGAATCAGCGCATCCTCTCCGGCATACTCCGCCACGGCCCGCGACGGCACTTCGTCCATCCGTTTCTGCTTTTTGCCCGTGCCGATCAGTTCCGTGATTTTGATCGTCTCATGGTCAAGATACCGCTCCGCCAAAGCGTCGAGGGAATGGTTCATTTCGCCCGGATGCAAAAGATAATCCGCAAGAATCGTGTCAAAAACCACGCCGCGGACAAACACGCCGAATTTCCGCAGAATCAGCATGTCGTATTTGAGATTCTGACCGATTTTTCCGATTCGGGCGTCTTCCAGAACCGGCTGAAGCGTCTGAAGCACTTCCCGGACCGGAAGTTTCTCCTCGCCGAGCGGCGCACGCACCGCAAGATACCACGCTTCCGCCGGCGACCAGCAAAATGAAAGTCCGACAATGTCCGCGTGAATCAGCTCCAGTGCCGTCGTCTCCAAATCCAGCGAAAAGAACGGATTCTCCGTGTCCGCGAGATGGTTCCGCAGCAATTGCAGAAACCGGTCCAGCCCTTCCCTGTCATTAATCAGGTGATACGTGACTTTCGCCGGATCAAACGTCCCTTTTTCCAGGACCGCCGCCGCTGTTCTCCGGGACGGCCGGAAAAGCGGAAAACCGCGAACGTCTTCCTGAGCCTCCTCGTCCGGCTCCGCCTCGTCCCCGCCGTCCGGCGAAGAAAAGGACCCGAACTCCTCCGCAAGACGGTCGATTTTGTCCGTCAGCGAACGAAATCCGAACTCACGGAAAAGCCGGCGCATCTTCACCGCATTGATTCCGTGAAAAACCGCCGCGTCCCAGTCGATTTCCAGCGGCACATCCTTCCGAAGCGTCACCAGTTTCCGGCTCTTTTCGGCAATCGCCCGTCCGTTTTGCAGGTTTTCCCGCTTTTTCTGACCGGGAACCTCGTCCGCATGGTCGAAAATGTTTTCCAGCGTTCCGTACCGCTGCAAAAGCTGCGACGCCATTTTCGGACCAATCAGCGGGATTCCCGGCACATTGTCGCTGGAATCGCCGACCATCGCCTGAAAATCAATCACCTGATCCGGCCGGATTCCCCAGTCGTTCAGAAGATCCTCCGCCCGGTAAAAAAGCTGCTTTCTGAGATTGAAAAGCGAAACCTTTTCCGTAATCAACTGCCGGCAATCCTTGTCCGCCGTCACAAGAACGCAGTGTCCGCCGTTTTTTTCGACCTGATCCGCCACCGTCGCCATGATGTCGTCCGCCTCAAAGGACGCCGCCCCCAGAGCCGGAATCCCGAACGCGTCAAGGACGTCGCGGATTTTCCCGATCTGGAACGAAAGCGGCTCCGGCATGGCGTCGCGGTTGGCCTTGTAGTCCGCGTCAAGAGCGTGCCGGAAGGTCCCGCCCGGCAAATCAAACGCACAAAGAAGAATGTCCGGCTTGTGTTCGAAAAGAAGCGTCAGCAAGTCCCGCACAAAGCCGTAAATCGCCCCGACCGGCTCACCCTGCGGACTGTTCATCGGAGGCAGCGCGTGAAACACCTGATAGAGGATCCCGTGAGCGTCAAGCACCCAGACCTCCCGGGAAGGCAGCGTGGCACGCTGCACCGCACTTGCCTCCCGGCTGCGCGGTCGGCCTCCGTTGTCATCCTTTTCCCTTTGTTCCACCAACATTTCCGATTGTTCCGCCAACATAGCACGTTGGATCGCACTTGCCTCCCGGCTGCGCGGTCGGCTTCCGTTGTCATCCTTTTCCGATTGTTCCGGCAGTATTTCCTTTTGTTCCGCCGGTTGATACCAGCGACCATCGGGAGCGGGTTCATTGGTTCGGGACGGCCGTCCCATCCGGGGTGCAGCGTCCGCACGCTGCCCTGCCGGAGGGAAGCATGCTGCTTCACCGCAGTTGCCTTCGGCCTCCGTTGGAAAGATTTTTCCAATTGACGCCGACTGCACCAAAGGTGCTGGGAGGCAAACCGCCCGCCGGGGCTTCCCGGCCCCCCCAATTCCCTTTTGCCAACTGGCAATTCCCGATTGCCAACTGACAATTTCCGTTTGCCAACTGAAAATTTCCGTTTGCCAAGTGGCAATTCCCGTTTGCCAAGTGGCAATTCCCGATTTCCGCCCCAAAAATCTCTTTGGACTCGCGGCTTTTCCCTTTGGGGACGTCCCTTTTTTCGGCAATTGTCCGGTTCTCATCCCAAAACCTCTTTCCTGATTCCGATCCTGTAGTAAAATGACTGCGTCTGTGATATAATACAGCAATTCATGAAATGATTCCACCGCCACCCCTAAGGAGTGAAAAAAATGAGACATGAGATTCCACGGCTGCTTCCGTTTTTGATGACCTGTTTGATG
>JAISQK010000358.1 GCA_031274255.1 Planctomycetaceae bacterium
AATCCTGTCTTGCCATTCTTACGATTTCGTCAACGGAGGTGATTCCCCGGAGGACTTTGCGCCAGCCGTTTTCACGAAGCGTCATCATCCCGGCACGCCGTGCGGCCTCCTTGACCAGATGAGCCGGACTCCGCTGCCCCGCCAGTTGCCGGATTTCGTCGTTGGCCGTCAGTAACTCGTAAATCGCCACCCGGCCGCTATAACCGGTATGCCGGCATTCACGGCATCCGACCGGACGGAATGTTCCGACATCCTCTTCTCCGAGCCGGTCAAACGGAAAATCGCCCGGCGTATCCGTCAGGTCGGGGACGTATTTCTCCTTGCAATGTTTACACAACCGCCGTACAAGACGCTGTGCCATGATTCCTTCGACGGTGCTGCATACCAAAAACGGCTCGACTCCCATGTCGATCATTCGTGTGAACGCTCCCGACGCGTCGTTGGTGTGAAGGGTGCTGAAAACAAGATGTCCTGTCAGCGACGCCTGAATTGCATTTTCCGCCGTTTCGAAGTCGCGGATTTCCCCGACAAGGCAGATGTCCGGGTCGTGCCGCAAAATCGCACGCAGACTTGCCGCAAAGGTCAAACCGACTTTCGCGTGCACCTGAATCTGATTGATTCCTTCGAGTTGATATTCTATCGGATCTTCCGTCGTGATGATTTTCGTCGCGTCGTCCTTGATTTCATTGAGGGCACTGTACAGCGTCGTTGTTTTTCCCGACCCCGTCGGTCCGGTGACGAGAATGATCCCATGCGGCAGTTTGATCAACTTGCCGAAAGTCTCATAAATATCCTGGTCCATGCCGATTCCTTTGAGCGTGAAATTCATGCGGTCTTTGTCAAGAATACGCATGACGATTCCTTCACCGTGAAGCATCGGGATGATGGAAAGCCGGATATCGACTTCACGGCCTTGCACTTTCACTTTGATCCGGCCGTCCTGAGGAATCCGCTTTTCCGCAATGTTGAGCCGCGCCATGATTTTCAACCGGCTCACAATCGCCGACTGAAAACGGTTGATTTCCGGCGGCATCGGCTGCGTTTGAAGAACGCCGTCAATACGGTAACGGACTCTCATGCCGTATTCCTGAGCTTCAATGTGAATGTCGCTCGTATTCGCTTCAATGGCTTCCGTGAGAATATCGTTGACCAACCGCACCACCGACGCTTCCTGAGCCATGGCCGCGTCGCCGCTTTGATCCCATTCAAGCTCCTCAAGAATTTCGACGCCTTCCTCTTCATTGGCCTGAGCGAGCAGTCCTTCGATGGTTTCCGCCCCGACCCCGAGATAAGTCTTAATCAGCTTGGCAAGTTCCGACGGAAACGCCGCCACCGGAGTCACCGGCATCCGCACGGCCGCCGAAACCGCGTCAAACGCCGGCAGGTCAAAGGGGTTTCCCGTGGCGACGACGAGCGAACCATCCTCGTCATGCCCGACCGGAAAAACTCCATAACGATGTACCATTTTCATAGGAAACGTTTGCAGGATCTCTTTATTAATTTCCGTTTTAGATAAATCAAGCAGCCGCATTCCCAGCGTCGCGGCAAGTTGATAAAACGCTTCTTCCTCTGATTTGACATTGAGTTGTGTCAAAATGGCGGTGAGCCGGCCGCCTTCAACGATGGTGTCCCGCACAATCTGAAGCTGTCGAGAATTGAATGCGTGGGGAGTTGCGGAATTTTCTGCAAAAATCATCATAAACCGGACCTCGGTTCCACAGTTCCATGGAATTATTAAAACATGAATCAATAAACGGCAAAAGGCGGGACGGAATATGCCATTAAGAAGGAATACAGTCCCTATTCTACACGAAATATTGATTTCAATCAATAAAAATTCCTGTTTTCAACCGGTCTCACCGGTAAAAAAGGAAAAATTTTACGATTTTTTCCTTTCAGACACAATCTTTTCTAAATATTGGCTATAACATGTCTGATTGTTGTCCGGCGGAGGAACCGTCTTGAAGTGGAAATCCGGGGAAAAAAATTTCCCGGAAAATCGGCAAACGATGGAAGCGGCGGAATTTTCCTGTATAATAAGAAAATATGTCACGACCACATACCGAAACACAACTCGACACTTTTATCCGCATTATCACGCCGGAAAATGTTTCCTTCACATATCAGTTGGCAGGGCCGTTTATTCGGCTCGCGGCGTTTTTGATTGATATGCTGGTGATGGGGTTGGTCATCGGGTTGTTCCTGATACTTATTTCGCTTGCCAGCAGTTATTTCGACGCTGTTTCTGATATAATGTTCGGGCTGTTCCTGATTTTCACGTTTTTTGTGACCTGGTTTTACGGAGGAATCCTCGAAACATTCTGGAATGGTCAGACGGTCGGCAAACGTGTCATGCGGATCCGCGTTTTGACCATCGAAGGACAGCCGATCAACTCGTTTCAAGCGGTTTTCCGCAACATTCTTCGTTTTGCCGACCTCCAACCGCTGTTTTTCGGAACGGCGGCGTTCTGTTTTATTTCCTGTACGAAAAGATTTCAGCGGTTCGGCGACTGGATTTGCGGCACAATGGTCGTGACAGAGGATTCCGAGTCGCGGCGTCATGAGATGCTCAAATTCAAACATCCGGAAGTCCTCAAACTTTCGGAGCAGATCCCCGCCGGACTTCCGATTCCGCCCACAACTCTCAAGGTGCTGGCACTTTACGTCCATCGTCGAAGAACGATTTCCGCCAGACGCCGGGACAATATCGCCGCGATACTCGCCCTGCCGATGGCCGAAAAATATCAGCTTCCGAAGGATGTCTCCCCGGATTTGCTTCTTTGTGCCGTGTATCACGCGTCTTTCACGACAGGTTTGAGTTCGGGAAACAAACCGGAAATGTCTGCGTCCCGTTTTGCGCATCGGGAGATTCTTCCCCCAATGTCTATCGAAAACTGATAAACAGAGCAGAATATTTGCAAAGTGTGACAGCTTCTTCTGCGGAATCCTGTCCGCATTTCTTTTGAGGTACTGACCGTTTTTCCGCAGACCGATAAAATCAGTGCCGGAGTTTTGTATAGGGCTTGATGAGAGTGAGTGCAGTTCCGTTACCGCCGCCGCAAACGATACCATCCCAACTTGAGTCCGATGGATAGAAACTTAAACTTCACGAAGCGGGAAAATTTGTTGGTTTGGATAGAGTATGTCAAATGAAGTGCAGAATGACTCTTTTACCCAAACAAAAAGAGTGCCATCTGCACAAATGACACTCTCTTCCTAGACATGATCGGTAAAAGGAAAATTCAATAGTAGTTACTGTTACCATAGCTGTTGTTGTTCCCGTAACTACTGTTATTATTACCGTAGCTGTTATTATTGTTACCGTAACCGCCGCCGTTACTGTAATTGCCGCCACTGGTCGAAGAACCGTCCATCGTGTTGTACGTGAAGACATCAAGAATCTGCGAGAACAGAGGATTCGGTGTCACACGGACGTAACAACGGTCTGCCGAAACCACCGCGAGGGCCTCTTC
>JAISQK010000133.1 GCA_031274255.1 Planctomycetaceae bacterium
TGAAAACAAAAAGTGTCTTCTCACAAATCATAACATAAGAAGTGCCGAAAAGAGGACTCGAACCTCCACCCCGAGTGACCAGGACTAGGACCTGAACCTAGCGCGTCTGCCAATTCCGCCATTTCGGCCAGTGAGAACACGATTTCAGTAGTTTATCGTCAAACGGAAGGAAAACAAGGGGAACTTGTCCATCTTTTTTCGATTTTGTCTTGAAAGAGGGCGGAATTTGTACTATAATTGTGACATGCCATAGACAATAGTCACTTTATCAGGAGAATCGTGTGATGAGTACGGGAAATATCGGTTACACATTGGCGTCTGCGGCGGCGGGTTCTCAGATGGCGGAAAAGCAAGCGGAGAGTCCTGAGAAGCTCGCACATGCCGACACCAACGCACAACGGACACGCGACAGTGTCCAACGGGCGGAAAAAGCGGAAGCGGCGGCTTTTGTCCGTGAAGAAAGTGCCGAAACCGCCGACCGTGACGCGGATGGACGTCAGGTTTGGCAGCGGACAAAAAGAAAATCAAACCAAAATTCCTCCCTTCGGGAGGAAAAATCGAAAGACTTTACCGGTCAGGTCGGAAATCTTTTGGACATTGATGGCTAAACGTGCCGTCTTACGATAGAATAGACTCTTGTCACGGTTTTAAAAATCTTTTCTCACAGTCAGTTAAGGAGATCATATCATGATGTTACGTTGTTTTTCGGCACTTTTGACGTGCTGCTGCGTGTTGGTTTTTGTATCGGATTCCCATGCTCAGGAGCTTTTACCTGGAACGGATCGGGAATTTACGCAAAAAGTTCTGGACGACATCGGAATCACGGAAGCCGATCTCATGCAATTTGGCGTCAATATGTCGTCCAGGATGCAGGAAATGACAGAAAAATTTGAGGAGCGTTTCAAGGAGCCGCCCACATCGAAAAACTACCGGGAGTATATCGGTCAGGCAATTGACGAGTGCGGCATTCCGATCAGTAGCATGATCAATGAGGAATTGCGGGATTTTTTCACGCCGGAACAGTATCAGAAAATTCAAACCCGGCTTTTTCAACTCACCTATTCCGCGATGAATGCGGCGGAAAACGACGGCGCGAGTGTTGAGGAAGTCGCTTTTGCAGGAGCCGGCGGAATGGCAACCTTTCTCGGCCCGCCGGACTTTCTGAATTTCACCGACGAACAAAGGAAACAGCTTCTGGAACTTCAGAAAGAAACCGCACTTGATCTTGCCGGTGTTGTGATTCCTCTTGAAGAAGAGGTCAACGAAAAACGGCGGCAATTGAATAAGCAGTTGCAGGAAGCAACAACAGACAAGGAACGGGAAGAGATACGGAAACAACAGAACGAAATCCGATGGGGGGACGAAGTGATCGTTCCCAAAATCAAGCCGGTTTTCATGAAGGCGTGGGGCAAATTCAAGAAGATTTTCACCGACAAGCAAAAGGCGAAAATCGAGGAGGTCATGGCGGAAATGCCGGATTATCTTTGGGGAGCCTTGCCGGGTAATAAAGGAAAAGAGCGTCCCTGGCGTCCGGGGCCGGATTCGTGGCGTCCCGGGATGGGGGTTCCGAAGGACCTCGGCGACGCCCCCCGCGAAGCCAAACCGACCCCGCGACCGGAAGGCGGCCGCCGTTTCCCCGGTCAGGATGAATAGCAACGGGAACGTGCCGTTCCATCGCAGTTGCCTTCGGCTTCAATAACCCGTTCGCGTTGCTCACTGGAGTCTTCCGGTATTTTTGTTTTGTGTTCCAATTGATTTGTTGGAAAGATTTCTCTAACCGACGCCGACCACACCGAAGGTGTTGGGAGGCAAACTGCGATGCAACAGCATGTTGCCGGAACAAAAGGAAAGTAGTTGGGAAAGATGATCCATCGAAAGCCGACCGCGCAGCCGGGAGGCAAGTGCGATCCAACGTGCCACGCTGGTGCCGGGGCTTCCCGGCTGCGGTGCAGCGTGCTATGCTGGATTGCGGCAGGAAGGAATCAATGAAAACATCACAACTCTCACTTTTTGACAACGGCCCCCCGGAATGGGAACAGGATGACGTGACGCTCGAATGGGTGGCCGGGATTGTCTTCCCGACCGGTCTGACCGGTTCGTTGGATTACCGCATTCCTGAACCGATGCAAAACGAACTTCAGCCCGGAATGCGGGTGACGGTACCGCTCGGCAAAGGAAACCGCGAACAACTCGGATACTGTATCGCCGCGGGGCAAAAAGAGACGGCGGGGCGGAAACTCAAGGAAATCCTGACACTGGTGGATTCCCGGAGGCTTTTGTCTGAAAAAATGCTCAAACTCACGGCATGGATGGCGGAGTCTTACCTTTGTCCCTGGGGTGTCGTCCTGGACGCGGTGTTGCCGGTCGGCGTGCGCGACTCCGCCGGAACCCGGCTGACGTCCGTTTTGCTTCCGGCGGAGGATTATCAGAAGAAGCTCGACATTCTGGCGAAGAGTCCGAAAGGAAAAAATCTTCTCACGCCCAAGCAGAAACAGGTGCTGGAAACGCTGCTCCGGTCGGAAGTTTCCCTTACGGCGGCGGAACTGGCCCGGATGGCGAAATGTTCGATGGCTCCGATTCAGCATTTGAAGACGCTCGGTTTTTTCCGCGTGAAACATGTCCGGCGTGAACGGAAGATGGAAACTCCGCCGGTCATTCCGCGCGTGGAACCGCATCAGCTTAATCCCGATCAGCAGCGGGCACTGAACATGATTCTGGAGGCGGTCCATCAGAACCGGCATGAAACGTTCCTTCTGCACGGAGTCACGGGAAGCGGTAAAACCGAGGTTTACATCCGTGCGATGGAAGATGTGGTGAAAAACGGACGCCAGGCGGTCGTGCTTGTTCCGGAGATCAGCCTGACGCCGCAAACCGTGCTTCGGTTCCGGGAGCGTTTTGACCGCGTCGCCGTTTTGCACAGTCACCTGACGGATGCGGAGCGTCACCGCGAATGGCAGCAAGTGGCGTCGGGCGAAATTCAGGTGGTCGTGGGAGCCAGAAGTGCGGTCTTTGCGCCGGTGCCTCGGCTCGGACTGATGATTCTCGACGAAGAACACGAAAGTTCCTTCAAACAGGACGTCGCTCCCCGGTATCACGCCCGTGATGTGGCGCAGCAACGCGCGGCGGAAGAAAACGTGCCGCTGGTCCTCGGATCGGCCACGCCGTCGCTGGAAAGCTGGTATCGCGCGAAGAAAAAGGAGTACCGTCTCATTGCCATGCCGCATCGTGTGCGGAATCGGCCGCTTCCGTATGTGGGAACGATTGACCTTCGCACCGGGGAGCGAGGCCGAATGACACGGGGAGCCCTCCATCCGCAAATGCACCTCGCGATTCAGGAGGCACTGGACCAGAACGGTCAGGTGATTCTGCTGCTGAACCGCCGCGGGTTTTCGACGCACATTCAATGTCCGGCATGCGGCGAGGTGATGAAGTGCCCCGACTGCGACGTCACGCTGACGCATCATCAGGCGGCGGATGTCGCGATTTGCCATTACTGCGATTATCAGATTCCCGCACCGTCGAAATGTCCGAAGTGCGGCTTTACCGGCATCCGGTACGGCGGTTTCGGGACGCAAAAGCTGGAAATGGAGATCAAGGCGAGGTTTCCGGGAACCCCGCTTCTCCGCATGGACACCGACACCATGCAGGGACACGGGGCGCACGAACGGGCTCTCACCCAGTTCCGCGAGGGAAACGTCCGGATTCTGCTCGGCACGCAAATGATTGCCAAAGGACTTGATTTTCCGAACGTCACTCTGGTGGGCGTCATCAACGCCGACACCGCGATTCATCTGCCGGACTTTCGGGCCTCCGAGCGGACCTTCCATCTGATCACGCAGGTGGCGGGGCGGACCGGCCGGGGAGACCGGGAAGGTCTGGTTCTTGTGCAGACGTACAACCCGGACCATCCGGCGATCGTCGCGGCCGCCAAGCATGACTACCATCAGTTCGTTTCGCAGGAACTTCCGATGCGTGAGGCACTCGGTTATCCGCCGTTCACCCGGCTGGCGCGTTTTGTCGTCCGCGGACCGGCGGAACGGGTGTGTCATGAGTTTGCGGTCGAACTTGCGGAACGGCTTCGCCAAAGCACGGAGGAACTGGAGTTGAAAAGCCGGTTACTCGGTCCGGCTCCGGCTCCGTTTTCCAAGCTCCGCGGCAATTTCCGGTTCCACCTTCACTTGCACGCCCTCGACGCGGACAAGTTACGCGCGGCCGTCCGTCAGGCGGCGGACCGGTTGAAGTCCCCTGACGGGATTCAATGGATGGTGGATCTTGACCCGCTCGACATGCTATGACGGCAGCGTGCCGCTGCACCGCACCTGCCTCCCAGCCTTTGCAAGGCGGTCGGCTTCTGTTGTCATCCTTTTTCCATTTTTTCATTCGTGGTAAAGATTTTCTATCAGGCGGCGAACCGGCAGCGTAGTACGGGAAGATGCTGTTCCATCGAAGCTGGGAAGTCTCGGCAGGCAGATGGCTTTCGGCTTCCGGTTGGAGGCGTTTTTCCGCCAATGGATACCAGCGAGCAACGGTCGGGATGCTTCCGGAGGCCAACGCAAGGGCGGCAGTGTGGTACGCTGCACCGCACTTGCCTCCCGGCTTCGCGGTCGGCTTCCAGTGAAAACGTTTTTCCGCTGGTTGACTCCAGTGAGCAACGCGAGCGGGTCATTGCTTCGGAGCGGTAGCTCCATCCGCCCGCCGCGGCTCGCGGCCCGCCGGAGGCATTCCTTGAAAATCTTGTCAGGAGTTCTAAAGCGTGAAATTCAACACTCCTGACTGACAGGAAATCAAGTCTTTTTGCCCCGATTCCGGCTCTTTTTTCCTCAAAACCGGCTCTCCGAGAATCTCGCCGGACTCTTTGAAACCCTCGTTTGGTTCTCGGAGAGTCCAAATTGACTCTTTTTGAGTCGTTTTCCCTTCTCAGAGACTCTATTTCAACTCTTTTTGTGTCAAATTTCTTTCTTCGGGACGGAAA
>JAISQK010000196.1 GCA_031274255.1 Planctomycetaceae bacterium
TGGTCAGGCGGGAAATTCCGGTCTCTTCAACCGTGCCAGCGGCTACGGATTCGGAGACATTGTTGACGGAACAAGCAATACCGCCGCATTCATTGAAGCTCATTCCCAGCGTCCGTTGATACGGACAGACGGAAGGTCGTTCAATCCGTTCATGTGGACACATCACCAGACCTATGGCATAACCACGACAGATAATAACGATCGTACACTTTTATTTGTTATAAACTCAAAAACTGATGGTGCCCCCGGTTGCCGAAGAGCTTACGGCACCCATACCGGCGGTGTCAATGCGGCAGTGGCGGACGGTTCGGTGCATTTTTTGAGTCAGACGATTTCTCACGAATACGTCTATCGCGCCATCATGACCCGCGCCGGCGGCGAGTCGGTGAGCATTCCGTAACGCTGTTGGTGTGATTCCTTTGTTTCTTTTATCTCCTTTCGGAACATCTTTTCGGAAGGAGACTTTTTAATGTCAATAATACTAAGATACGATTAAGAGGATTTTTATGAGTCGGTTTGTGTGTTTTATTTTATTTTGCGCGGCACTTGCGGTGCTTGGAATGACAGCCGGATGCGGCTCGAAGAATCAGAAAGTGTCGGGAAAAGTGACTTTTACAGATGGTTCGCCGTTGACAACGGGAATCGTCTGTTTTGTTGCGGAGGATGGCAGTACCGGACGGGGGGAAATCGCTTCGGACGGCACGTATGTCATGGGATTTGAGTCGGAGAAAAACGGAATTCCCAAAGGCGGAACCTATCAGGTGTCGATCATCAACGCTCTGAAAGAAGAGGGGCTGGACAAGTCCGGGATGCCGATCCAGAAACCGCTCATCGACAGAAAGTACGACAACGTCAAGACTTCCGGTTTGACGTTTACCGCCGACGGAAAAAGCAAAACTTTTGACATCACCGTGGAACCGGCAAAATGATCCCGTAATCGCGATTGTCACTTTATGATTTCACACTCTCAAAATTATTTCTTTCTGCTTGAGAAATCTTCCATTTTCGCGTACAATGGATGATGTTCCCTTATTGAAAAACACATTTTGGAGTTGAATCATGTCGAATGAATTGGAAAGCGATGAGATTTCCCCGGCTGTTCGTGCCCGTCTTCAGGAGTGCTATGAATACGGTAACCGTAAAATGACACAGGGGGACTTTGACTACGCTACGGAAATGTTCTCCCAGTGTGTCACCGCCGACCCGGGAAACATCATGTATCTCCAGGCGTTCATTCTGAATCTGCACCGGAAATATAATGATAATAAAAAGGGAAGCTCCATGATGTTCATCAAAGGAGCCGGTATTAAACGGGCGGTGAACAGTGCCCTCGGGAAGGGAAAATGGACTGACGTCATTAAAAACGGGGTTGAAATGCTCAAACTCAATCCCTGGGACACGGCCACGCTGATGGCAATGGGGAAAGCGTGTCTCGAACTCGGACATAATATTGTCGGTTTGGCCTATTATAAACATGCGGTCGAAGCCAACCCGAATGATGTCGAGACCAATCGTACCAGTGCGAAAGCTCTGGCGGAAATTGACGAGTTCGACCATGCGATTTCGTGCTGGAATCGCGTGCTGAAAGTCAAACCCAATGACGAAGAAGCCAGGAAAACCATCGGCGACCTGATGGTCGAGAAGACAATCCGAAAAGGCAAATACGACTCCTCGCTGGAGGATAAAAGTGTAAAAGGCCGTACCGAAAAACTGGAATCCAAAATTCAGTACGAGGAACAGGTCAAGCTGTCTCCTGAAGAGGAATTTGAGAAAAAACTCCGCAAAGAGCCGGAAAACGAGGAGATTTATCTTGACTATTATGATTATTATTTTCAGGCAAATCAGATAAAAAAGGCGGAAGATGTTTTGATCCGGCTTCTGAAAGTGGTTGATACTCCTAGAAATCAGATGAAACTTCTCGAATGTCAGCGGCACCGGCTTTTGGATGATGTCACGAAAATTAAAAATGACTATGAAGCAACCGATAAACCGGAGATCAAGGAAAAATTGAAGCCGCTTTTCTTCAAACGGAAAGAAGAATTGGAGAAAAAAACCGAGGAACTGTATCACAAACGGGTCGCGGAAACCCCGGGAAATGCCGGTTACCGTTATGATTTGGGGCAAATGTACCTTCAGCAGAAAAAATTCAAGGAGGCGATCACCCAATTTCAAGCGGCAAAGTCCGATATTTCGCTTCTGGGGGACTGTCTTTTGGCTTTGGGGCAATGTTTTCAGCAAATCAAGCAGTACAAATTGGCGATGACACATTACGCTCAAGCGGCGGAAACAATCCAAGATGACGGAGAGACAAAGAAAAAGACGCTTCTCCTTGCCGCAAAGCTCGCGTTCGGGTTAAAAGACTATGAGCAAGCGGACTTTTACGCCTCAAAACTGGCCGGGATTGATTTTTCTTACAAAGATGTGGGGGAGCTACTGGACAAAATCGCAAATGTGCGTCAGAATTAACAATGGAATGAGGGGGTTCCTCATACGTTGGGTCCGTCGTAAAACCTCACGGGACTTGTGAAGTTCAATCAGACGGTTTCATTTTTCGTTGCATAGAGAGGTTTAGTCAAAGAAAGTTATGCCAAATATCAAAAGTGCCAAAAAGCGGCTTCGTCAAAATGTCGTCCGTAAAGAGCAAAATCGTGCCGACAAGAGCCGTGTTCGTAATTCCTGTAAGAAAGTCCTGAAAGCTGTTGCCGCAGGAAAGATTGAGGAAGCGGAAACCCTTTTCCGTGAAGCCGTTAAGTTCCTTGACAAAAACGCCGCCGAAGGAAAGATCTTGCACAAAAACACCGCTGCGAGGAAAAAATCACGTCTTTCCGCCGTCATTAAAAAGGCCAAAGCGTCTCAAACCGCCTGAGCATATTGAAGAGGTTCAATCTCCCTTGAGTTTGTGAACAAGGTTGCGCAGGTGTGTTTTGACGTTTTCCAGATTCGGGTTGAGTTGAAGGGCAAGTTGGAAATACTCCATCGTACCGGGAAGGTTTCCCAGATAAAGGTAGGATTGCCCCACTCCGATGGCCGCGCCAAAATGATAAGGATTCAGCTCAATCGTTTTCAGTCCGTCTTCCACAGAATGCTCATATTGTTTCAGTGCAAAGTGGGCGACGGCTCGCTGGTTCAACGCTTCCGCAAAACGCGGAGTGGTCTCCAGAAGTTCCGTTGATTTGACAATGGCTTCATCGTAATGCCGCGCAGAAATCAAACGCATAATCGTTCGTAGCGTTTGACGATCCTGATCGTTTCCCATGCGCGTCCAGATTGAACGAATGCCGTTTTCGGCGAGGGTACGGACCGCTTTATCTTCATCATGCAGGAGCCGTCCGAATGTCCGGTTGACTTCATAGTCGCCGAGAAAACCGAGTGCAAGTGCGGCACTGCGTCGCGTTTCAGGACGGTCGGAACGGGTCATTCGTTCCAGCGTTCCAATTGTGTAAAACCGCGACACATTACTGATGAAAGCAGCGGTGTCCTGGCTGTCCAGGTATTTTGCATAAAATATGACAAGTAACGGAATTTGTTTGGATTTTTCACTCACGGCAATCCCTCTGATCAGGATAAAAACAAGCTTTGAGTCCCTCTAACTCTTTTCATTGTAATCAGAGTTGCGGCAAAAGTACAACGGGAATTTGTCGAATCTGCTATTTTTTGGTAATCTTTTTTGATGCCGGTATGTCTATCCGATATAATTTTCTTCTGCTCACCTAAACTACTTATATTAACATGGTAAAACATTCGAGCCGTTTCCTACAGAGAAATAAAAGAAAACGGCAAACCTCCGTGTGAATTTTTCAGAGGTTTGCTGTTTATGCCGAAAACTGTTGTTATACTGCACCGATAGGAATGGATGTGAGTAATGCCTATGGGTATCAAAAGGCACTGACCGATGATTTTACTGAGCCGGTTGTCTTCTGTCGCGGCGTTGTTCTTTGTTCCTTTTTTCTTCCGCCGGAGGAAATTTCGGCTCAAGTCCCGGGTACTTCGGAACCGGCGGTTCCTCTTTTTGCCAGGCGTCGAGTTTCTTTTTCAACTCTTCAAACACGGATTGCAAAGCCGTTTCTCCGGCAAGATTTTGGGTTTCCTCCGGGTCATTTTCCAGATCGAACAGCAGATATCCGCCGCCGCTTTCTTCCTCGTTCTTGATCAGTTTGTACTTGCTGTCCCGAACCAGCATTCCGCGGCGTTCGGAATAAACAATGTTTTTCCAGCCGGGATCGTTTCCGGCAACGAGTTTTGTGAAACTTTTTCCCTGAAACCCCGGATCATCAGGAAGCGGCTTGCCGATGATGTCCAATAGTGTCGGCATAACATCAATACTTTCAATCAGACGGCTGACAGTCTTTCCTTGATTGAACGTTTCGGCGTATGCGGAATTTTCCGGAGCTTTGACGAGGAGCGGAATCCGGATTGAGCCTTCGTACTGAACCCCTTTGAACCAGCGGTTATGGTCGCCGAGCATGTTCCCGTGATCGGCGGTGAAAATGATGAGTGTGTTTTTGTCAAGTCCCGCTTTTTTCAGACCGTCAAGCAAACGTTCGATGTTGTCATCAACATGTTTCACTTTGGCATGATACGCGGCCGTCATTGATTTCGCGATTTCCGGATCGGACACCCAGGCACGGCCGTTTCGTGTGATACCGTCTTCCGGCTTGGGGGCAAGACCGGGAACAAATGTTGACGGCAATTTCACACGGTCTTTTTCCGCAAGAAACTGACTCCAGTACGGTTCCGCCAAATGCGACGGACTATGCGGTTCAAGATAACTCACAAAGAGAAAAAACGGTTTGGACTTGTCGCGGATATGGAGAAATTCCACCGCCCGATCCGTGATCCAAAACGACTGTGTGTCCTCTTTGGGATATTCCAGTCTGCCGAGATCGCCGCCGAGTTTGTCCCCGCGAAATGGTGCGTCTTTCAGTTGCCGTTGGGCGGGAGTGTACTTTTGTGACAAATACTGCGGCCATGTCTGCAAGGTTTTAGGCCCCTCATTGCCGAACGACCGGAAGTAATCAAAATCATAATCTTTGTCATTGGGTGAAAAGTGTAATTTTCCTGAAATGGCCGTTTCATATCCCAGTTGCTTCATGATACCCGGCAGCAGAATTTGAGCCGTCCGTATCGGAACCTGATTGTCCGTGGCCCCATGAACGTGAGAATACCGCGAAGTGAAAAAGCTGTGACGGGAAGAAACACAAACCGCCGCGACGGTATAAGCATGTGTGAAACGTGTCCCTTCCGCAGCAAGACGGTCGAGTGCGGGAGTTTTGTAAACATTGTCGGACCGGTTGGCGGCGAGAGCATCCCAACGCATTTCATCGACCATGATAAAAAGAACATTCGGAAACGGTTCCTCCGCCGCAGGAACAGCAGACATGATACTTAAAAGAACGAACAGTGTCCAAAAAAACCGTGAGTGTCCTGTCATCAAAAAATCCTCATAAAAAACGGGCTGCTTTAGTAAACACATAAAGTTATATCCCTCAACGTTAATAATCATCTATTTTCAAGATTGGCATAAACTGATATAAGTTCTCTTTTTCGTCAATAAGTTTGTTCAGGAGGAAGATGATGTTGCGGGCCCATTATACGGAGGATGAACGAAAGACGTTCCAACGATGACGTTACAGCTATCCGGACGAACGAGTCATGTGGCGGTTCGAAATCCTTTGGTTGCACGCCTGCGGCAAATTCGCACCGGAAATCGCCCTCCTCGTTCGCCAAACTCCTCCTACCGTTCGAGGTGTGATGAACATGTACCAAAAGGGCGGCATTCAACTTGTTA
>JAISQK010000033.1 GCA_031274255.1 Planctomycetaceae bacterium
CGCAGTGAGCGTGAGCCTACCGGCCTGCAGGCGTTTGTTGAGGCCGATGAACCGTCCGCGATTTTGGAATATGTGGAAACGCTCTAATCAGAGAGTTTCTTCAGATAGACGTTTTTGAACTTGGGATGAGAGCCCGGATCATGCTGCTGAAGAGCAATGTGTCCCTTCTGACTGATCCGTTTGAGAGCGGTCTCCGGCGTCCCTGCCGCGGGATCAACATAAGTGTAAAGCACCTTGTCATTCACTTTGACGGTCAGTGAGTCACCCTTGACAATGAGGTGATAGGTGAACCATGTGTCCTCCGGAACAGGCGACTCGAACAACTTGATAATGTTGTAGAGACTTCCTGTTTTCACCGGGTCGGAATGAGTCGCATTGAGCTGAATCTCGAATCCGCCGGTCGGCCAATCCTTATCGACCCAGGGTGACTTGACGTAAACACCGGAATTTCCCTTGTTATTAATAGAAGCGTCGATTTTCAGCTCGAAGTTCTTCAGTTCCTCCCGATAGAACAAATGATTCTTCGTCCCTTTTCCGACAATTTCACCGTTCTCGACGGCAAACTCACCGCCGTCACCGGGAGCATTGTCTTTCCAGCCGTCCAGATTTTTCCCGTTGAAAATCTTCACCCAACCGTCGTCCGCATCCTGGGCGAAAGAAAACGGCACACTCGCCGCGACCAATAAAGCTGTCAGCAAAACCATGCGTTTTTTCATAAATACTCTCCTCAAATGTTGTGATTGATTGTTCGAAACTCTATCCAGTGTACCACAACACCAAGGAAGTTTTCAAGACGTCTTTCTCAAAAAAGCGGAAATTTTTGACAATAAAAAGTATGACATGAATCAAATCATGCTGAGTGGGAAGGGGTTCAATAAGAATAGGATTCGTGAGTTCCGCCGTTTGCAGCCCCTTAAAACTCAGAGATAGTCCTGGAACAACGCAGGGTCGGGCCGGGGAATCACCACGCAGGAAACGAGCAGGCCGCGTTCCCGCACCGCCGCCGCCGCCGCCTCGACCGCCGCCGTGACATCCGACACGGACCCCGTCATCAGGAGAAGCCCTTTTCCGCCGAGGGCCATGGCGATGTGGAGCCGAAACAAAGTGACCCTCGCCGTTTTTCCGGCGACATCCCCCGCGACCAAAGCACTCACCCCGCTGAATGTTTCAACAATTCCGAGAGCTCCCGTCTGTTCGGGCTGAAGCACCACGGATTGCGTCATCGCCGGAAAAACCGACTCATGCGCATTGGCGACAAGCAAATGATCAATGACCGCACTTTCGCCGACCTGAACCGCCGTCTGAATCGCTGCCTCGACATGGCTGATGTTGCCGCCGATGACGATCAGATACTTTCCGCTGCAAATCGTCCTTGCAATCAGGAGATCAACCGAAGCGGACTTCAGCATCTCGTCCTGGACTTTGTAACCGATTCCGATACTTGAAAGTTCAATGGCACCGCACGCTTTTCCATTTGTCATAACTTGGTTTTCTTATGATTGGATTGTTGGTTATAGTTCAATCACATCACGTCCTTCGGACAGGATGGTTTTAATCGTTTGTCCGTTGTCGAGGATTTGATAAGTCACACCTTTTTCGGCCTCAATCACTGCCGTGTCACCCTGCAATGTCACCGGATACGGAGACAGCACGCGGTGATTTTCGGAAACAACCGACACAAGTGCCGGTGCGTTCCCTTCCAGACGTCTCCGCTGCATTTCCAGCACAACAGGGTTGATGTCCGCCGGATGACGTCTCTGATGTTTCAGCGTGAACGAGTCGGGCAACAATCCGACAGATTCGCCGTCAGGATACTGCTGTTGCTCGGCGGAAATCAAAATTCCTTCCGCGATTTTTTGCCAGTCGAGCGTTTGGTCATGTTTTGCCAGTTCAAAAAGAGCTTCTCCGTAATGGAGTCCGCACCACTGTACCGGAAGCCCGATCCAGTTGGGGGCGGACCAGTCGGTTGCTCCGAAGACCGGTGTCGTAGCGTACAGCATGACCGGATAGTGACTCCACTGATAAACAAACGGCAAACCGGTCAATGCCCAACGTCTCGCTTCGTCAAGAGATTCCGTTTGCCCCGTCGCTTCAAAAGCCCATGTGTAAGCCATCGCACACCATCCGGACGCCATAATGTCAGGCGTGTGGAGCGAAAGTTCCCAGGTCTGCGCTCCCCTCGGCACACGAAAACGCTTGATGTACTCCAGAGTTTTTAATGCGGCATGGAGGGAATCCTTGTTTCCCGTGAGTCGGTAATGCCGAAGTAACAGAGACGTTTTGTGACCGCAGTAACCCGATGCGGTGTCTTCGTAATGCCCCTTGAGATATTTTCCGGTGTAACGAAAAGAACCGTCTGGCTGCTGTTCCGCACGAACCGCTGCAGCTTGAGCATTCATCATGGCAAGCCATCTTTCCGCCTGACCTGTCACGAAGTACACGCAATCATTCGGCAGATGTGCGCCATGTAAAACGAGCGGCCCGTCAAATTCCGGCACTTTACCTGTCAGTTGCCAGACCGCAGAGATCATGTCTGAAAAGTTTCCAGGCGGAAAAGATTGCGCCGCCCCCGGAATGGCGGCATGTCTCCAACCTTTGCCTTCGACATAAGCGAGGGAATCGGTCAATCCTTTCCGATTGAGTCGGTGCTGCTCGGCGGAACTTCGCGGCGGCTTGGGTAAATCAGGAAGTCCCCGTTTTTGTACTGCCCAAAGAATCGCATCTTCAAGACGTCCGTGCGGTTTGCCGAATCCCTCCTCCGCACGAAGCGTCCCGGCAAACGATTTCCCGAAGAGATTCATCCGGTGCGGGGAATCTCCGGTAACGTTGGTGAGAAAATCAGGCGTGGCGAAGATCACATTGGTTTTCGGATCATCCCACAACATGGCAAACGAACACTTCTCCGTTACAAACACCGTCAACGGCATTGTCACATCCAGCGGACTCGGCGAATAGCGGAGATGTTCTGCCGTTTCGATGTCTGCCGTCGACGACGACGTTTCCCCTTTGCCGAGATATTCGACCCCTGAAAGAAGCCCTTGTTCGAGACTTCCGAACGGACGGAAAACCGGTCCGTGAGCTGCGTGAGTTCCATGAAACTCAAACCGGATTTCGTCATTTCCTGAAACCGTCCATTGAAGCGAACACTCTTCCGCCGTAAGTTTCACTTGGTCGGATCTTTGGGATTCGACCTTGAAAACAGGCATTCCGGAGAGATGCTCCTCCTGTTCCGGTGTTTCCGAAAGCAGCGTCACCGGTAAAGCGTCATCGTAATACGCCAGTGGAAAAATGACACCGATGTCCTGTTCCTGCCGGCGGATAACAGCTCCTGAAAAGTGTTTGTCAAACTGGATTGACAGCGAATCCTTGCCGATTTTGGGACCGTTAAGCTGTAGATCCGCGGCGGCGGTACAAAAAATCCGTTGAAGGCATTGTTGTTCCTGTTCATAGTAAAGCCGCAAAACACAGAAGACAAAAGGCTCCGTATTTTCCCAGGTGATTTGATGCGCCGTCTGAGTCTCCGGCAGGAAGGCTTGAATCATCGGTTTTTTCGATGGGAACGGACCGGACACTTCCGCAATGACCTTTTTATTTCCCTCCGAATGGTTTTTCACGATGATTTCCAGTCGGTTCTCTTGACCGTCGGAAGTGAGTTTTCCGCTCACCAGTTCCAGCGGATAGTCTATTTCGCGTTCCAAGAGGATGGACTCGATTTCCGCCGTTCCAACCGAGGTTCCCGGGTCAATGCGCATCCGTAAAAGCTCATCATCCTCTTCCAGAGGGACACACACGGTGTAATCGTGAAAATTCCTGTCCTCCGTCAGATCAAACATCGGGGAAAGTCCGGCTTTTTCATTCCAGTTGCGATATTTTCGGGTCGTCAGAAAGAATTGAGCGGAAGTTCCCATGTTACTTTTCATCCGCAGCGTCATTCGGATTTTCCCGGAAAAACCGCCCGGAAACAGAGGGGATTGAAAATAAGGGTCGTTGCCGTTGGATTCCAGATACAGCGTGTTTCTGTCCGTCATTTCAAATGCGCCAATGTGGTTCAATGGCATCCAGCCGCGGAGGGAATCATGACTTTTGAACTCTTTCTTCAGTAAAAATTCCGTCTTTTGGAGCGGCTGCTTGTAAACCACAACAGGAATCTCCGGTTGCTGTGCAAACAGAGGCGGCGTCAGAACGACGATCAGCAGAATCCCTGAAATTTTCAGACGATGGTGTTTCATGATGTTATTTTTTCTCGTAATTTCAAAAAACAAAAGGCGGGGTGTAAGCCGGATTCTGTCCCTGACATGACATCAGGGGACGGCCATTTCTCTGGGAAAAACGTTGCCGTTTTCCTCTGGCGATCGACCCGGGATTGAAAACGGTACGAACAGCACCGCCGCGAAATGGCGTCATCCCTGTTTGATCTTGCTCCCGATGAGGTTTGCCTAGCCGGTCTGGTCACCCAAACCGCTGGTAAGCTCTTACCTTACCGTTTCACCCTTACCGCAGCCATGAGGAGAAAGGAGACCCCCGCGGCGGCAGCGGTTTACTTTCTGTTGCACTTGCTCTGATTCCGTCGGAACGGAACCGGTGGGCGTTACCCACCATCGTGTTCTGTGGAGTCCGGACTTTCCTCACAAATTTCGTTGCGAGATTCGTGCGGCCGTCTCCCCGCCTTCTGAAAGTATTACGGAATTATAACGGAAAAAATCAGAAAGGACAGAGCCGGGAAAAAATCCGCCTTCCCTGACGGATTGATTTTGCACAACATTCTGTCGTCTCAACCTCTTGTGTTTCCGCTGTTTTCGTGTAGGATAATTCCAGTGGGTGTATTATTGTAGGAAGAATCTTTCGGCGTGAATCAATCAGATGCTAAAAAAAGAAGTCGTATTAACAGGTATGGGCGTCTTAAGCCCGATAGGTAATGACCCCGTGAGTTATTGGACGGCTCTCTGTCAGGGGATCAGCGGGATTTCGCGGATATGGGCGGACGAAAACACCGAAGGAGGCACCCCGCTACTGAGCAGTCTTGTTTCCGATTTTAACGTCAAAGAAATTCTGAAGTTACGTAAATATCAGAAAAACCTCAAAGTGATGAGCCGCGATGTTCAGTTGGGGTTCGTTTCCGCAATGAATGCGGTAACAGATTCCGGCCTTGTGCTTGACGGCGACCAAAAGTCTGTCGATCCTGAGCGGTTTGGTGTGGTTTTCGGCTCCGACCTGATCGGTTTGGAGATTGAAGAACTGCTTGAGGCGTTCAAGTTGGGAATGAAGGACGGGAAACATGATTTTTCCACTTGGGGGCGAGCGGCAATGGACAAAATATTCCCTCTTTGGATGCTGAAGTATCTCCCGAACATGATCGGCGGTCACCTTGCGATTGCCCTGGACGCCCGCGGTCCGAACAACACGCTGACACTGCGGCGGTGTTCGAGTTTTGCCGCCATGATTGAAGGAATCCGCGTGATTGAAAGGGGAGACGCGGATGTGATGCTCTGCGGCGGAGCGGGGAACCGTGCAAACCCGAGTTTTCTGGCACGCGGCAAAACGTATGAACTTGTCCCGCGGACCAGCGACCCTGACGCTCATCCGCGGCCTTACGATGCGGACCGGTGCGGCGGAATCCTCGGAGAAGGAGCGGCGGCGTTCACTTTGGAACGCAAGGAATTCGCCCTTGCCCGCGGAGCGAAAATTCTCGCTGAAATCAAAGGTTTTGCTTCTGTGGTCGAACCGGCTCTTTACTATGACGAAAATCTGAAGCGGACCGGTGAAGGGGTGCGGCGGGTGATTCGTCTGGCGATGTCTGATGCGGACCGGAAGGCGGACGATCTTTCCCACATCAACGCGGACGGTCAGGGAACGGTTTTCGAAGACCGGCTTGAAGCTCAAGCGATTCATGAGGAACTGGGGAATGTTCCTGTCACGGCTCCGAAAGGAGCGTTCGGTGATTTGGGAAGCGGTTCGGGAGCGGTTGAGCTTGCGGCTTCGGTGCTGGGACTTCAGCAAAATCTGATTCCGCCGACCCGTAACCATGTGAAAACGGCGTCGGACTGTCCGATTGATGTTGTGCACGGCGTTCCGAGGGAATCCCAAAAGTCCACCGTGCTTGCGATGAATCATTCGCGAACCGGCCGTTCCGTCGCCCTTGTGATCGAAAAAGTGTGAAGGATTCACAAAGGAGACATCTTACACCATTTATACCGTATTCCATATTTCCATTATGTCCTATCCTCATGTTGCTATTGTCGGACGCCCGAATGTCGGGAAATCAAGCCTTTTCAACTGGCTGATCGGCGACCGCATTTCCATTGTCGATTCCGTGGCCGGTGTGACGCGGGACCGTTTGACGTATCTTCTGGAGTTTGACGGCCGGAAGGTGGAACTGGTCGATACCGGCGGCATCGGCATTGTGGACCGCGATGATCTTTCCGCGCATATCGAAAATCAGATTCAGATTGCGCTGGACTCCGCGGCGGTGGTGCTTTTTGTCGTGGATGTCAAAGAGGGAATGACGCCTCTCGACGAACGGGTCGCCCGGCGTCTGCGGAAACTCTCCGTGCCGGTGATTTGTGTCGTCAATAAAGTGGACAGCGAAAAAGAGCAGGCGTTTGTACCGGATTTTCATCATTTCGGCTGGGAACTCGTACCGGTGAGCGCTCAGCAGAAACGGGGACGCTCGTCGCTTCTTCAGGCGGTCGAGGAAAAACTTCCTGAACGGGATGTGTTTGCGGCAGAATCGCCGAAAGACCATGACCATCCGATGAAAATCGCCATTGTCGGACGCCGTAATGTCGGAAAAAGCACCTTCATCAACGCACTGGCCAAAGAGGAGCGTGTCATTGCCAGTCCGGTTCCCGGTACGACCCGTGACAGCATTGACGTGCGGTTCGAAATGGACGGCAAAACATTCATTGCGGTCGATACCCCGGGGTTCCGCAAACGCAAAAGCGTCAAGGAAGACCTCGAATTTTACAGTTCGCACCGGGCGGAACGGAGCGTCCGTATGGCGGATGTCGTGCTGATGTTTTTCGATTGTTCGCAGCAAATCAGCAAAGTCGATCAACAGCTTGTGCATTACATTGAGCGTCAGAGAAAACCGTGCATTTTTGTCGTTAACAAGTGGGACCTCATGATGGAACACAAAATGCCGACCGAACGTTGGGGGGACTATCTCCGTGAAATGTTCGCGACCATGTGGTATGTGCCGATTGCTTTTGTCACAGGACTCACCGGCAAGAACAGCAAGATGCTGATCAACCACGCTCAGATGCTGTTTCATCAGGCTCGTGAACGTGTGACCACCTCGAAACTGAACAAGCTTGTCGCCGCCGCGCTGGAGTACAATCCGCCGCCGCTGCATTACTATCGGAAGCCGAAGATTTATTACGCCGCACAATCGGATGCGGTGCCGCCGGAGATTGTCCTGTTCTGTAATATGCCGGACGCGTTTTCGGCAGGGTATCAGCGGTATCTGCTCGGCGTGATTCGCGACGAACTCCGTTTCGGGGAGATTCCGATCCGGCTTGTTTTCAAAAAACGGGAAAGCCGTGAGGAGAAAGAGGAAGCCGGCGCAAAAACCGAAGCATGATGATGCCCAACAGCAGCCGGAATCAAGGTGGTGCTTACACCGCGGTGACGGCGATACGAAAATGATATTTAGGAGCCATGTTACTTTCCATTGAACATCTTCGCAAACATTTCGGGACAGAAGGGCCGGTTTTGGCCGATGTCACATTTCAGGTTTTTCCCGGCAATAAAATCGGACTCGTCGGACCGAACGGCTGCGGCAAAACGACGTTGCTGAACATCATCGCCGGACGTGAGGAAACGGAACGGGGAACGGTTGAAAAGCCGAATGATGTCACGATCGGTTATCTCGAACAAAGACCGGAAATCACTTCAGACCGCACGGTTCAGGAAGAGGCACAACTGGCACTCGCTCCGCTGATCGCTCTTCAGGAGGAGGCGGAACGGATTGCCGGACAGATGGCACAACCCGGTCATCCTCCGAAAGAGCATGAGCGGCTGGCCGCACGGTTCGACCATATTCATGAGCAGCTTCTGCACCGGGACGCATATCATCTGGATCATCGGATCAAGCGGATTTTGCTCGGTGTCGGATTCACGCAGGACGAGTTCCGCCGTCCGGTTGAAAAACTCAGCGGCGGGGAACTGAACCGGTTGAGTCTTGCGAAACTGCTGTTGGCCGAACCGGACATCATGCTGCTGGACGAACCGTCGAACCACTTGGACCTGACCGCAACGGAATGGCTCGAAACATTTCTCGCGGGAACCGGCGCCGCGGTGATTCTGGTCAGTCACGACAGATACTTTCTCGATAAAGTCACCAATCGGACTCTGGAACTGTTTCACGGAACCATTGAGGATTATACCGGCAATTTTTCGGCGTACACACGTCAAAAGGAAGAACGGCTGCTCGTACAGACCCGGACGTATGAGAAATATGTCGAAGAGATTGAAAAGTCGAAGGATTTCATCCGCCGCAATCATTACGGCATGAAAGCGGCGCAGGCGGAAGACCGCCGCAAGAAACTGGAGCGTCTTGAAGCGGAACCGGTTTTGCCGCCGCGGAAGATTGATTCGCCGCCGATGTCCTTTCCGAAGCCGGACCGTACAGGGGACATCGTGTTTCGGGCGGAACGTCTCACAAAAGGGTTTGCGGGGACGCCGCTTTTTCATGATGTCGATTTCACCGTCGAACGCGGAGAACGCTGGGCGATTCTCGGACCGAACGGCTGCGGCAAAACGACCCTGCTCCGCTGTCTGCTTCACAAACTCCCGCCGGATTCAGGAAGTATCGTGCATGGTCAGGGAGTCAAAATCGGTTACTTCGACCAGCAGCTTCATGTTCTCAATGACAATGTTCCGGTCATGGAGGCGATTCGTCCGGTCACACGAAAAATCATGGAAGACCTCGAACGCCGAAAGCTGCTCGGTGCGTTCGGACTGACCGGTGACCAGCAGCTTCAAACCGTGGGAAGTCTCAGCGGCGGGCAGCGGTGCCGTGCGGCTCTGGCGCGACTTGCCGCGGATGAAGCGAATGTGCTGATTCTTGATGAACCGACGAACCATCTTGACATCTGGGCGCGTGCCGCTCTTGAAAAAGCTCTCCGTGAATTTCCAGGCACGGTGATTTTCATCAGTCACGACCGTTATTTTGTCGATCGGGTCGCCGACCGTCTTCTGATCATTCAACCGGACGGGCGGTTCCGCAAACTCGACGGCAACTACAGCACTTACCGTCACATGGTTTCGCAGGGACTCGTCAAAGACCCGTTTGCGAAAATTTCCGCTCCCGTTGTGAACATCCCGTTGAAACAGGAAACGGTTTCCTCCAAAAAAACGAAGTTTCCCGCAACGGAAAAACGAACGTTGAAGCCGGAAGCCTCAAAAAAGAAACGCAGGTTTCACTATCGGAAAACAACGGAAATCGAGAACGACATCCATGATCATGAGACGTATCTTGAGACGCTGGAGTCGATGCTGACCATGCCGGAGACGTTGCGTGACGGACGGAAAATCCGGGAAATCACCCGGCAAATCGAACGGGAACGCAAAACCATTGAACAGCTTTATGAACATTGGTCGGAAGCCGCGGAACTCAACGGATGAGACCGTATTTCATTCCGTATGATTTCATCCCGTCCGCGGCATTCCCGAAAACAATCCATTGATTGCGGTGTTACTTCCTGTCCGCTTGCGGGACGTAGGCCGCGAGTTTCTTTTCCGCGAAAACCGGAGTGAATTGCGTCATCCGCTGACGACCGTTGAGCATCGGAAGTGTCAACATTTCCTCACCGGTCAGCGGCTTCGCGTACCGGACAAAATCATCCGTCACGTCGTAACCGCCCGGAGCGACCCAAGCTGCGGGAAATGTCCGTTCGCTGTTCGCCACAACAGGGAGCGGCACACGGTCGTAACGCACATTGTAAATGAAACCGGACTCGCGCAAAATCGTTGACATAGAGCCACCTTGTCCTGTCGCGGCGAGTTCCACCGCCTTTTGACCGGCGCGGTACGCTTCGTCGAGATCGACAATCGAAGCATACGCCATGGAGTGCCGCTGGTCCGTCCCGGAAATATTTCCGCGGGCGGCTCCTTTTGCGGCAATTCCAGCCTTGTTCAGGTGATTGACCACCGCTTGTCCCACGGTGATCTGGCTCGAACTGAAACTCGTGTGACCGAAAGAATCCTTGACTTCGCCGAGACTTCCGACATGGAACCCTTCGCTGATGACAACGATGCACCGTCCGTTCTGCCGAAGCGACGCATTGACATTGTCGGTAAGCTGTTCCAGAGAACAAGGACTTTCCGCAAGATAAATCTGAAGCGGCATTTGACGTTTCGGATCGGCCAATCGCGCCGCGGCGGGAATGAAACCGATCTTCCGCCCCATCGCCTGCATGACAAGCACCGGGTCGGCAGGACAAGACCCCTTGTTTTCCTCGTTGGCATACTGAACCATGTGCATCCAGTATTTCGCCGCCGAACCGTAACCGGGAGTGTGATCAATCAGTTGGAATTCACTGTCGCCCACATCGTTGTCGATGGTTTTCGGCACTCCGACGCCGACCAGTTCAAGACCGCGGCTTTGAGCGAGCTGAGCAATCTTGTTGGCGGTGTCCATGGAATCATTACCGCCGTTATAAAGAAAATAACCGACATGATGTGCCTTAAAAACTTCGATGACCCGCTCGAAATCCTCCGTTTGCTTTTCCCTGAGCTTGTAACGGCACGTTCCGATGGAGCCGGCGACCGGAGTGTAGCGGAGCAGAGCCACTTCCTCCTCCGTTTGGACACTCAAGTCGAGAAGTTCTTCTTTGAGAACCCCTTCGATTCCGTGAAAAGCCCCATAAACTGTGCCGATATTCGAAAATTCCCGCGACGCCTCAATCACACCGCGAAGGGAACTGTTAATCACACAAGTCGGTCCGCCGCTTTGTGCGACGACAAGATTCTTGACTTTATTTGCCATTTGCTCAATAATAGTGAGTATAGTAAAATATATTGAAAATACAGAGATTAATGTTATCAGAAAAAAAATTTTTTTCAAGTCATCGGTGCCTAAGATGGGAATTCGTTTTTTTTGTCCCAACGGACACAAGCTCAATGTGAAAGAAGAACTGGCAGGGAAACGGGGAATTTGTCCGCACTGCGGTGTTCGGATGGATATTCCGCTCGTCAGCACCCGTGAGAGCCGTCATCCGGCAACAGAGCAAACCGCATTACAAAAGGAGCAAACAGGGCAAAACTCCGGTCAGAGCAATACTTTCCCGTCCCCGGACACCGGTTCATCCCGTCTTTTTCCGACAGAAGAGCCGTCCTCGGAACCGACAGAAAATCATGTACAAAATTCATTGCAGGAAAACATGCTGCCGAATGCGAAACCCAAAACGGAAACGGATACCGGAAATTCTCTTCCGCAGACACCATTGGAAGACATGACAGTGGTTTGGTATGTCCAAACGGCCAACGGTCAGCGTTTCGGCCCGGCGATCGGTCCGATCCTCAAAACATGGATCGAAGAGCGGCGGGTCGGCCCGACAATGCTCGTTTGGCGCGAAGGCTGGCCGGAATGGCTCCCGGCGAAGAATGTTTTTCCCGAAGTGCTGCAAATTTTCAAGCCCAAATCCCAGGAACACTTCACCGCCTCTGACGCTGCCGTTCGGGAAAAGCCGCTTTCGCCGCAGACCGCCGACCCGATGGAGGATTTACTGACCGGTTTGTCCGGGGAAACGGCCAGTACGGGTCTTACGTTGCGTCCCAAAAAGAAACCGGTCGCCAATTTGGGACTGATTGTTGTTTTTTTGACGATTATGCTGGTTATGATTGCGGTACTGATCTTTGTACTTATCTGGAAAACACGTTCCAAACCTCCGAAAAAGCCGGAAATCCGTGTGAATGTGACATTTTCGGCTCCCAATCCTCATGACATGAACTCTGTGGCGTAAAATGGAGTGTGGAAATGCCGGAGGATTGTTCCCTTGGTCCGCCGAGGAACACGGAGATTCACGGGAATGAATCAGGACATGCCGGAAGACATAATTGGGATACAGAAATGAAATACAGAAAGAAGTCCATATGAAAATACGCGATTTTTTTGAACATTACGGAATCATCGGCAATCCTTTTTCCGAGGAAGACGCCCAGAAAGATCAGGTGTTTCAGGAACATTGTATCGAAACGACCTTTCATCCGGCGTGGGACAAACTTTACGGCAATCCGGAAGAGCCGGATACGTCCCTCATTTTCGGCGAAAAAGGATCGGGAAAAACGGCACTCCGTTATCAAATGGTCAAGGCGCTCGACAAATTCAACCGCAAGCACAAAGATTCGCATCCGCTGGTGATTGAGTACGCCAACTGGAATCCGTTTTTGGACCGTTTTCGGGCAAGGTTTTCCGCGAAACGCAAGAACGAACAAGTCCTTTCCCGCTGGCAGCTCTGGGATCACATTGACGCGATCCTGTCGCTCGGGGTGACGCAGATTGTCGACCGGATTCTTATTCCCGATGAAGTGGATTATCCCGCCACGGCGGATAAGACCAAAGTGGATGCCCGATCGTTGTCGCACCATAAAAAGCGAGATCTCCTCACACTGGAAACATTCTACGACCAACCCAAAGGGGACGATCTGCTCATCCGTTGGAAACAGCTTTCCCGAAAGATCGGCTTTTCCACATGGAAATATTGCGGTCAGGTCTGGTGGCCGTTTTTGCTGGGAATCGTTCTGACCCTGTTTTTCGGTTTCCTGATGTTACGCTTTGGAAAATCCGGCGACTTCCTTAATCAGGTGTGTCCCTGGCTGATGATTGCCGGCTGGTGTCCCTGGATAGGAAAGCTCGTTTGCCGCGGCTGGAAGTCGTTTTGGGTGGTGAGACGTGTCCGTATTCTCAAAGGCGATACCAAAACCACATTGAAACGCCTCCTTCGTTTCAACGTGGTCGATTACTCCGGGATTTCCTTTCCGACACGCCGCAGCACCGATACCCGTTACGAACTTCTGAACCGTTACCTCGACATCCTTGAATCGCTCGGTTTTCACGGGGTGATTGTGCTGATTGATCAGGTGGACGAACCATATCTGATCAGCGGTTCTCCTGAGTTGATGCAGAAAGTTCTCTGGCCGCTGTTCGACAACAAACTTTTGAAATACCCCGGCATGGGATTTAAGCTTTTACTCCCGATAGAGCTTTTGCGTTTTCTGGAGCGGGAAGACGCCGCCTTTCATCAGCGTGCCAGAATCGACAAACAGAATCTTGTCCGGTCGCTTGATTGGACGGGACTGTCCCTGTATGATTTGGCGAACGACCGTTTACGCTGCTGCCGCAGTGACGCGGGGCACAAAATCACGATAGAGGATTTTTTCGAGCCTGCCGTCGGGAAAAGACGTCTGGAGTCGGCATTTGAACAGCTTCGAGTGCCGAGACATCTGTTCAAATTTTTGTACCGGACAATCATGTCGCATGGGAACGCTCATTCGGACGGCGAGCCGGTCTGGGTGATTTCCGCCGCGCGTTTTGAGACGGAACTCGCTTTGTACCTGAATGACCGCCGTGCTTCGGAAAGGAATGTCAGCATCATTTAGCTGTTAACAATCGCACCGCCAACGCCCGTACGTTGCCCCGTCGCGGCCCGCGACCCGAAATTAAAAACATTCCTTTGATCTGGTACGGATCAGGCAAAAATGTTATACTGCCGGAATGTTTACCATTGAAGATCAAATTCGGACGGTTTTGCCTGTCACGATGACGGGGTCTGTTGTCCAGACGCTGGGAATGACGATTGCCGCAGCAGGGTTTCCGGCACCGGTCGGAGCACTGGCGCGGGTGGAGCGTCACGGGGAGGATTCGCTTCTTGCCGAAGTCATCGGATTTCGGGACAATCTGACGATTCTTTACCCGTTCGACGAACTGAACGGCATCCGGAGGGGAAACCGTGTTTCGCTTGTGCGGACCGTCCCGTGGCTCCGTGCCGGAGACAAACTCCTGGGACGGGTTATCAACGCGATGGGCGAAAGCATCGACAACAAACCGCCGCCGGTTTTGCATGACCGCGTGCCGTTTCAGGTTTCGCCGCCCGATCCGTGCAGCCGTCCGCGGATCAAGGAGATTTTGTCCACCGGAGTGCGTGCGATTGACGGAATGCTCACTTGCGGACGCGGTCAGCGGCTCGGAATTTTCGCGGGTTCCGGGGTTGGAAAAAGCGTCACACTCGGAATGATGGCCCGCTACACCGATGCCGACGTGAATGTGATTGCCCTGATCGGGGAACGGGGACGTGAAGTCAATGATTTTATTGAACGCGACCTCGGAGAAACCGGCATGAAGAAAAGCGTCGTCGTCGTGGCGACCTCCAATGAACCGGCGCTCATGCGGATGCGGGCGGCCATGACGGCGATGTCGATGGCGGAGTATTTCCGCGACCAGGGGAAAGACGTTCTTTTTCTTATGGATTCCGTGACGCGGTTTGCGATGGCCCAGCGTGAAATCGGACTTGCCGCGGGAGAACCTCCGACCACAAAAGGGTATCCGCCGTCGGTTTTTGCGATGCTTCCCCGGCTTGTGGAGCGTGCCGGACGTTCCGACAAGGGAAGCATCACCGCGTTTTTCACCGTTCTTGTCGAAGGAGACGACCATAACGATCCGATCGGCGATACGGTCCGCGGTCTTCTCGACGGTCACATCTGGCTTTCCCGCAAGCTGAGCACACGCGGTCACTATCCGGCCATCCATCCGATCGAGAGCATCAGCCGATTGATGCCGGACATTTGCAGCCCCCGGCACCTCAAAGCCGCCCGCGCCATGCGGAGACTCCTCGGAATCTACGCCGATAACGAAGATGTCATTTCCATCGGAGCCTACCGCAAGGGGAGCAGTCAGGAAATCGACCACGCCATTGAAATGAAGCCGCTGATTGATCAGTTTCTTCAGCAGGCGGTGGACGATGAAGCCGAACTCGCGGA
>JAISQK010000096.1 GCA_031274255.1 Planctomycetaceae bacterium
AACGCGGAATGATCTTATTTTTTGAGAGACATCATGAGGAATACGGCAAGACAAAACAGAACCGTCACGGTTCCGAAAATCTGTAACAAGACTCCTTCCCAATCCGTTTTCTTTTTTCTGGGTCCCGGAAATCTTTTTGCGGCTGCTTTTTCCGTGGTTTCCTGATTTTCAAGTAATATCTTCCGGTAATGTTTGGGGATCGGCGGCGGTCCGGTAATCCCCGGCCGGAACTCAACCGGTTTGAATGCGTTGTTTTCCTGCTTTTGGGTCACGGTCTCCCTGCGATTTTCAGATGTTCGTAATATTTCGTGAATGACCGGTTTGTTTTTCCTTTGAGTGCCGGTATCATGACTCGCGTGATCGTTTTTTGTTTTCTGATAATGTTCAATCGGTCTTTCATAGGAGATTGTCAGAGGGTTCACCGGTATGGTGTTGATGTGAACCGGTATGAGATTTGTTTGTATCGGAATCGCTTCAGGGACTTCAATCGGTATTGCAGGCTTTAACGGTACTGCAATAATCGGTTGGTTGACAGTCGTTTCAATGGTGAGAGAAGTTTTACCGGAAGCGATCATATTGGTTTTATGTTCCGGTTGTTGATGCTGCGGCGGTTTCCCATCACCGCAAAAGACGGGAAAAATTTCTTTTTTGACATCTGTGATCGAATAGGATTTTTGGGCCTGATACCGGACGAACGGAATTTTGGCCTCGTGTAACACGTTGTTTTTCCGCTGATCCTGTTCGATACGTTTTTTTCTGAAGTGTGTTCTGTCATCCAGTTCAATGACAAGTAACGGTTTCATTCCTTTTTTATCGCAAACCACATAATCAAGGTAGTACGTCCGAAACTGGCTTCGGTCCTTGTAATCTTCCGATTCGACGATAGCGGACATCGCAACCTGTACCGCGATATGGTTATCCGGAAAGATGGATTTCAGACATTCAAAAAACCGTTGTTCATTGGGAGTTTACAGGTTCTTTTTTTTGAAGGCGGACATAGGCGGTGGTTTTTGTTGAACATTGTTAACAACATGAACCGGAACCCCCCACAGGTCTTTACCGGATACTTTGACAAATGCTACTGGTCAGTATCAAATTTTATCAGATAAGGGAACAAAAATTATCAACTTTCTCTATTTTACCAAAAATATGGTTTTGTGAAGTCCGAAAGGAAGAATTTTTGACTTTTTTTAACAAAATTTCGATATTTTTACCGCTCCCGATGGTCGCTGGAATCGGTGAGCGGAACAACGTGAAGCGGATAATTAGGAGGCAGTATCACCGCCGCAGTTTTGCGAAACCGGCTTTCAGCCAATTCTGAAGGTCTATCATCATACTCAAGAGTAGCGGAGTCACCAGAAGCGTGAAGACTGTCGAAAATGTCAGACCGCCCACGACGACGGCACCGAGTCCTTTGTAGAGTTCACTTCCGGCGCCGGTGGACTGCACCAGCGGTATCATTCCGAAAATCGTCGTCAGGGTACTCATGAAAATCGGCCGCATCCGGGTCCGCACCGATTCCGTGATCGCGTCCTGAACACTCATCGGCTCAATCTTGTCCTCTTCCGACTCACCGAATCCCCGCATGAAATTCAGCGACTGATGCACAATCAGAATCGCGTTGTTCACCACAATTCCAATCAAAATAATGAAGCCGAGCATGGAAAGGGTGTCAAACTGTTGAAGCGGGTCAAGAGCATGGACGTAGGCAAGTCCGGCAAAACCGCCGACGGTCGCCAGAGGCACCGTGAACATGATGACAAACGGATAAACGTAACTCTCAAACAGTGCCGCCATAAGGAGATACGTCACGAGCAGAGCGAGGAAAAACCGGCTCAGTCCGACACTTTTGAGCGACTCCATGTTCCAGCCGCTCCATCTTCCGATCATTGCGGCGCGGGTTTGGGAGAGTTTGTCCGCGTTTCCGGCAAGGTTGATCCGAATTTCCGGAGTGATACCCCCTTCTTCACGGCACTGGTCGATGATGGAGAAAATCTCCGATTGAGCCGCTTCCAGTGCCACATCGACACCGGGCGTCACCGTAATCTGAATGGAACGTTCCTGTTCGAGACGCCGGATTTCCTGAGAAGAATCCGCCGGAACAAAATGCACCAAATCAGACAGCGGCATGGTCAGTGTCCGCGAGTTGGTGTCACTCACCGCAATCGGCAGATTCTCCACTTCATACGGCGAAATGAGGATGTCGGGATTGCGGATGATCATCAGGTCAATGTTGTCGCCGTCGAGGTTGAAGTCTCCCACTTTGATTCCGTCAATCATCGCACGCACGGAGGCCGCAATGCTCTGAACGCTGATTCCCAGTTCCTTCGACCGCACCTGGTTGATGACGATTCGGGTTTCCGGGCCGAAAAGATCGTAGTTTCCCGGACTCGAACGGACACTCGCCGGAGAGAATTTCCCAATCAGACGTTTTTCAAGATAACTGGCCGAGTCGCGCAGCCGTACCATGTCCGTACCGATCACTTCCAACTGGACGGAGTTGGCGTTTCCGGCGCGGCGTCCGAACAGGGAGGCCTGCGACGCGCTTCCGCGGCAGCCGGGAATAGAGTTGGTCGCGTAATTGAGAACATGCGTGAGGAGCTGGACATTTTCCGGGTCTTTACTCGTACAGGTCATGAAAACCCGATTCGAGCTGAGCACCATGAACATTTCGGCAATCGGCGGGACTTTTTCGACCGGTCTGCCGGTTCGCATGTCAACGATGCCGTCTTTTTTCGCTTGAACAGAGGCTTCTTCCGTGGTTTTTGCTTCCCAGTACGGTTTGAGTATCTCATTCAACCGGTATCCGATGGTCGTGTTTTGACTCAAAGAATACGACGGCGGAATCGTCAGGTTGCCGATGATGCGGTTGATGTTTCCGCTGGGAAGATAACTCGCCGGAGGAACCACCGTCAGACTCAGCCAGATGGAAACCGCCGACACAAAAATCACCACCATTCCCCGGAAACAGAAACTTTCGAACGAGGGGAACATCAGAAGACGGATCAATTTTGCGAATCCTGCGTTGAGGAGATTGAAAAAAGGAACAATCCCGAACAGCGACTTCATCGTCTGGGAGAAAAGACTCCTTTTGGCGGACGTGTCCTTCAGCAGCCGCACCGCCGCCGCGGGAATCACGGTGACGGAGACCAGCAGTGAGAGCAGAACCGCCGCACAAATGGCAAGAGCAAGATCGTAAAACAACTGACCGGCTTCCTCCTGAATGGTCAGCACCGGAACAAAGACGGCAACGGTGGTCAGTGTGGAAGCGAGAACGGCTCCCCAGACTTCACGGGTGCCGTCGTAACCCGCCTTGGACGGTGATTTTCCCTGATGGAGATGCCGGTCGATGTTTTCCAGCACCACAATCGCGTTATCGACCACCATTCCGACAGCAAAGGTGATCCCCGCCAGAGAAATCACATTGATATTGCGTCCCGAAACAAACATGATGATGAAAGTGCCGACCACGGAAATCGGAATGGCGAGCGCGATCACAAAAGTCGGCCGCGTGCTCCGCAAAAACAGGAGTAAAACCGCGATGGCGAGCAGACCTCCCGAAAACATGTTTTCCTGAACAATCCCCACCGCACTCATGATGTAGGTGGAATCGTCATAAATCAGGTCGATGCGGATTTTGTGCTGATCGTTCTCAAAGGACTTGATGACGCCGCCGTCCTCCTGAACTTCGGCAAGGACTCTCTTCACCTGATTCATCACGGAAAGGACATTGGAACCGGTTTCCCGTTTGAAGGCCATCGTCATGGTGGTTCTTCCGCGGCTCTGATCGAAGAACGTCCGTTTGGTGAGCACGAGTTTCACTTCGGCGATGTCTTCCACGTAAACAGGGGAATTGCCGTCGAACTTGACAATGGTTCTCCGGATCGGTTCAAGGGATTCAAAGCGTCCGAGTACGCGGAACCGCATATCGACACGGCCGTTTCCCATGTCGCCGGCGGACTCATTGACGTTATCCGCCCGTAAGACATTCCGCAAATCCTCGACGCTGATTCCGTTGAGGACGAGAATTTTGGGATCGAAACGCACCTGCACTTCATGAACACGGCCGCCGTAGATGTCCACCTGGGAAAGCCCTTTGGTCCGTTCGAGTACCGGAATGATATAGCGGTCGGCGTAATCAAAAAACTCGGCGATGTCGTAATTCCGGTCTCCCGAAGAGATGATCGCATAGGCGATGGCCTCGTCCGATTCCGCGCTCGACGCACGAATCACCGGACGGTCCACATCATCCGGGTAAGACGGCACTTCATCCAGCAGAGCCGCGACATCCTGAACGGCGCGGTCGATGTTGGAACCGATTTGAAACTCCAGGGAAATGTTCGCCTGTCCCAGCCGGGCGGTGGATGTCATCTTGTAGAGACCTTGAATCGTTTTGAGCTTCTTTTCCTGCTCAAAGAGAATCGACTGTTCCACCTCTTCAGGACTTCGCCCCAGCCAGCTGGTGGTGACGGTCACGAGCGGCCGCTCGACATCCGGGATGAGCTGAATCGGAATGGCTCCGAAAGAAAGAAAACCGAACAGAACCGTCAGCAGTATCCCGACAGAGACTTTAACCGGGTTGTCAATCGCAAATCGTATCAGGTCCATGAGAAAGCATTCGTTGTTTGGTGCGGAAGAGAGTCCGCGGCGGGGGATTGTAAAAAATACATCAGTCACACAAAATATTCATTTTACACCGATTTTGAAATATTGGAACCGGAAAAAGCCGTTTTTTGCTTGTTTTCCTGAACATATTTCCGATTTTTGAAATCCGCGGAAATGTTTTCGTGTCCGACTGTTGTCTATTCCCTGCAATTCCGTCACATCATCCCAAGTCTTACAATCGTTATTGGGAAAATTCCGAAGTCTTTTTGGGAAAATTTTTTGATTGAAAAGTGAACGCATCAAAAGAATTTCATCGGCGGCAAAGTCCGCAACCTCTTGTTATTTCACGAGATAAAACGGTGTAATATTTCGTTACGGAAAGAGAGCGTTTTTTTCGATTGTCCGTAACTCTCCCCCCTGCCGTAAGTTGGAACTTCTTTTCAAATCCGGTTGACACGGCGGAAATTATCACTAAGATACTCTCTATGGTTTTACAACATATTGTGTTTTTTATCTTTTTTGCACACAATATATGGTAGATTTTAGTAACAGGATGAAGTTAAACGCACGGGAATGATCATGGAAAATATCGAAGGGACGGAATATTCTCTTTCTCACGGAACGGAACACAAACACGGAGACACGCAACCTTATTATCAGGAGCGGAGCATGCCTCGGGAACGTATTGAGCCAACGAACCCCCGTCCCGCAGCGGAGAGGGTTCTCAAAGAGCATGAGTCTCTTGAAAATGGAAGCGGCGGGAAAAAAAACGGAACCGGCAAAAACGGATACGAAAAGCCGGAGTTCAAACCTGCCGCCGCGCTCAAGGTGACGCCGGTGTTTTGTCCTGAAGAGGTTGCCGACCCGTTCGACACAGTGGAATGGGCAACTCGAAGTGCTTCCATCAAAGGGGACAATGGGGAACTCGTTTTTGAACAGACCGACTGTGAATTTCCCAAAACCTGGAGTCAACTGGCCATTAATGTGGTGGCCAGCAAATATTTTTACGGTGAACCGGGAACGCCGGAACGGGAAAAAGGAATTCGTCAGGTGATTTTACGTGTCGCCCGTACCATCGCCGACTGGGGAATTCAGGATGGGTATTTCGCCTCGCCGCAGGATGGGGAAAATTTTTACCGTGATCTTGTGTGGCTCTGTGTGAATCAGTGTGTGGCGTTCAACTCACCGGTCTGGTTCAATGTCGGACTGTACCATCAGTACGGAATTCGCGGAACGCAGTGCAACTGGCGGTGGAGCGAGCCGCACGGGGAAGCGGTTCAGCCGCAAAATCCTTATGAATACCCGCAGGCTTCGGCTTGTTTTATTCAGAGTGTTGAGGACAACATGGAAGCGATCATGGACCTGGCGCGGAGTGAGGCTCTTCTGTTCAAGTTTGGTTCCGGGACAGGTTCCGACCTTTCCACATTGCGGTCCTGCCGGGAAAAACTTTCCGGCGGCGGCAAACCGTCGGGGCCGCTTTCATTCATGCGGGTTTACGATCAGATTGCGGCGGTGGTCAAAAGCGGCGGCAAAACACGCCGCGCGGCCAAAATGCAGTCGCTCAAAATCTGGCATCCCGACGTCATGGAGTTCATCGACTGTAAACAGCATGAAGAAGATAAAGCCCGTATTCTTGTCCGGCATGGTTTGCATTGGGAGGACGCCTATTCTTCCGTGATGTATCAGAACGCGAATCTTTCCGTCCGCGTGACGGATGAGTTTATGCGTGCGGTGAAAAACGACGGCATGTGGGCGACGCACTGGGTGACGGAACCGGCGAAAAACGGTCCTGAATATCGCGCCCGTGACGTTTTTGGTAAAATCGCCGAGAATGCGTGGAGGTGCGGCGACCCCGGCTTGCAGTACGATTCGACAATCAACCGCTGGAACACTTGCGCGAACAGCGGACAGATCAACGCGTCCAATCCGTGTTCCGAGTTTATGTTTCTGGACGATTCCGCATGTAATCTGGCGAGCATCAATCTGATGCGGTTCCGTCAGGAAGGAGGCGGTTTCGACCACAAACGCTTCACCGCCGCGGCGCGGATTATCTTCATCGCGCAAGACATTCTCGTCGATCACGGAAGTTATCCGGTGAAGAAAGTCGCGGAAAACAGTCACCGGTTCCGTCCGATCGGGTTGGGATACTCCAACCTCGGAAGTTTAATCATGAGTCTCGGACTTCCTTATGACTCGGACGAGGCACGCGGACTTTGCAGCGTCATCACCGCTCTGTTGCACGGCGCGGCGTACAAAACCAGTGCGGAGCTGGCCGGTTCGATCGGTGTGTTCGAAAAGTATCAGGAAAACAAAGTTCCGATGCTTCGCGTCATGGAAATGCACTGGGACGCGGTCAACAAAATCAATACGACGGCCCGGACGCTGAAATCCGCGGCGCGTGAACTTTGGGACGAAGTTCTGGAACTGGGCCGGAGGAACGGCTTCCGCAATGCCCAGGCGACCGTGCTTGCCCCGACCGGAACGATCAGCTTTATGATGGATTGCGACACCACCGGCATCGAACCGGACATCGCACTGGTCAAGTTCAAGCAGCTTGCCGGCGGCGGAACGCTGAAGATTGTCAATCAGACGGTTCCGCTTGCATTGGAAACGCTCGGTTACAAAAAAGAGACGATCCGGCGGATCAAGGATTTCATTGAGCAGAACCGGACCATTGAAGGGGCACCGGACCTTTTGCCGCAGCATCAAACGGTTTTTGACTGCGCGTTTCCCACTCCGGGAAGCGACCGCTGCATTCCCTGGCAGGCTCATATCCGAATGATGGCGGCAGCCCAGCCGTTCATTTCCGGGGCGATTTCCAAAACAGTGAACATGCCTTCCTCGGCGACAGAGCAGGACATTGCCGACGCTTACATGATGGGCTGGGAACTGGGACTCAAAGCGGTGGCGGTCTATCGTGACGGCTCCAAGACTGTGCAACCGCTCTCGACAAGCGGCGGTGAGGACAGCGGAACCGAGACGGAACCATCGGACAAAAAGAAGAAAAAATCGAAAAAAGCCGACATCGGAACTCCGCGCCGCGAATATCTGCCGGACACACGCAAGTCCATGACGCACAAGTTTAATGTGGCGGGACACGACGGTTACATTACGGTCGGCTTTTACGACGACGGACGTCCCGGCGAAATGTTCATCACGATGGCCAAAGAAGGAAGCACCATCGGCGGTCTCATGGACTGCTTCAGTACCGCTCTCTCGATGAGTCTTCAGTACGGAGTCCCGTTGAGTGTGTATGTCAACAAGTTTTCGCACACACGTTTTGAACCGCAAGGTTACACGAAAAATCCTGACATTCCCATCGCCAAGAGTATTGTCGATTATATTTTCCGGTGGCTGGGACGGACATGTTTCGACGAAAAAGGGAATCCTGTCCTTTACTCGTCGGCGGAATATTCCGCTCCGAAAAAAGAGCCGGAACCGGCATCGGTGTCCCGCGAAAGTGATAAGGCCGGACAATCGGTCTCACTCGGCGGTAAAAACAAAGACGAAAGTGCCGCGGAAAACATCCGGGAAAAGCCGGAAAACAGACTCACATTGCGGCCGCCTCAAATGGATACGAAGACGGCGTCGTTGAGTGCCCAGTTTGCGACATTCCAGTCGGACGCACCGGCGTGTGATTCCTGCGGAGCGATCACGGTGCGGAGCGGCAATTGCTATCTCTGTTACAATTGCGGCAAAAGCATGGGGTGTTCGTAAGAAGTGCGGAACGGAAAATCAGAGTGTGAAGCGTCAACGGCAACGGGCGGACGCCGCACTCCCGAACCATGAATCGTAATAGAGGCTTTTCTCCCATTGGTTTCGCTTTGGCTACTTGGAATTTGCCTCGTTTAAGAGCCAGACAAGAAGTCCTTTTTGAGCGTGCATCCGGTTTTCCGCTTCCTGAACAATGGCACTTTGCGGTGAATCCATGACTTCATCCGTCACTTCGAGTCCGCGTTTGGCCGGCAGACAATGCAGAAAAATGCAGTTTTTCTCCGCAGCGGCGAGAAGTTTCCCATTGACCTGATAATCGGCAAAGTCCGCCTTCCGCACGGCTTCTTCCGTCTCTTGCCCCATGCTGACCCAAACATCGGTACAGATAACGTCAGCTCCACGGACCGCTTCGAAAGGATCGGTCAACTGTTCAAACCGGTAATTCGGGTCAAACGCGGTGATTTGAGTGACGGTTTGTGTGTCGAATTGATACTTTTCCGGCGTGGCAAACACCACTTGAATCCCAAGTTTCACTGCGGCACGGACAAGACTGGCCGCAACATTGTTGGCATCGCCGACCCAGGCCATTTTCACTCCTTCAAGCGTATGGAACCGTTCTTTGATGGTGAGAAGGTCTGCGAGAATCTGACAAGGATGAGCAAAATCGGTAAGAGCATTGATGACGGGACAAGTGCAATATTTCGCCAATTCGACGACACTTTCATGTTTTTTGGCACGGAAAGCAATGACATCCACCATAGAGCTGAGGACATGACCGAAGTCAACGGTGGATTCCCGTTTTCCAAATCCAACATCGTCGCCAAGAAACATGGACGCTCCGCCGAGATGCGTCATTCCCGCCTCGAAGCTCACCCGCGTTCGGAGAGACTGCTTTTCAAAAATCAGGGCAAGCACCTTTCCCGGGAGATACGGCTTGCTCTGACCGGACTTGTATTCCGCCTTGATCGTTTCGGCCAGTTCCAAAATCCGTTTCAGTTCGTCAACGGAAACATCATCAAACGTGATAAAATGACGCATCTTTCTTCTCCTGTCAGGAAAACAACGGGCTCACTTTGGTATTGAATTCAAGATTTCACTTACAAATCAAGGACAAACTCCCACGGATTACTTTTGTAATCCAAAAGATGAAATTGGCAACCCCTCATTATCGGGCAACGCAAAGAATCATTAAAAAACGGAGAGTATGACGAAGGTGATTGTATTATGAAGGGAGTGGAATAACAGAATAGGTAAAATGCGATGAGTACGAAAGAAGATAATACCAAGCGTCATCGCAAAAAGCATGAGCGGCACTTGATCAACCACCGCGTGCGGCAGAAGAATTTGCAGCGGCACAAGCAGGGTAATCATTAAGAGACAAACCGGAAAATAAGCGAAACAGACCCCTTTAATCTCCGTAAACACCACCTTATTTTGATGAAAACCAAGGTCACGCCAAGCGGCTTTTCGGAAAACTTTCAGATAAAAGATACCAAAAACAATCGTGAGGAGGCTGCTCATCAACTGTGCGGAGAAAAAATAGGTTAAATAGGTAGAATCGAACAGAAGTGACGAACTGGTTTCCGGTTCTCTCCAGTGGACCATCGCAAAAAAAAATGCTGTCCATAAAACCGGAAACAGTCCCGGGGTGATTGATTTGAGTGGTAAAACTCTTCTTCGCCAGTCCATTTCCACAGCTTCAAGACTTCCTTGCAAAACGACGCGGAAGAGAAATTCCTCGCAAAGCGGTGCGCCGACGCAGGCCGTCAGAAAACAGAGCAGCAAAATCGCCGGATTTTCCTTCCCCTTGACAATCAAAACAGCGAGCGGATGAGCGTTTTTCAGTTCCTCGGAGTTCTCTGAAGCGGCAGTCTGAGAAGAATGTGCCGGTTGAACGGAATTGAAATCTTTTGGAAGGATCCCGTTGAAACAAAAAGCACCAATCAGAAAGCTGAACACAAAAATCATCACGGCGTCTATGATGTTCCAGGGAACCGGTCTTCTCCGTTCAACCGGAAAAAGCCTTTGAAACAGACCCTGTTTTCTGGATGTCAGAAGATAGAGAAAATAGAACGAAAAACAAGTCCCTGCGAAAAGGAGAAAGACTGCAAACACCTGATTTACTATATTTTGTTCAAATACCGCATTTTTCATTAGAGCCGCCGTAAACACATATCTGTACTGTACCATTAAATCTGATATATTATAGGCAGAAAGCTCAAAATCGGAAGGTTTTGTCCGAAAGAAGAATTTTGGAAAATTTTTTGTATTTTTATGGCAGACCGATTGGACAAAATTTCACGAAAATGGTATAATGAAAATGGTATAATAAAGTTTATTATGTCACAGTGTAATAAATTATTGGGGGTTGCTCTTTTACTGCTCCTGTTTTCGTGCGGATGTTTTTCGAAAAAACCATCCGATGAAACCAAGCCGCAGCGATGGAGAAATGTCGTTCCCGGTTCACAGTTCCAAGTAGTTGTGATTGGCGATCAGGCTATTGCCGGAAAAATCTCGCAACTCGTTGGAACATGGGAGGATATGACGCAATCGACCTTTACTGTCCGGGAAATTTCGGTGGAAGAGGTGATTCAGAAAAAACAGGAAAAATTCAAAGACATTGCCGAAAGTGACGCGGTGATCGCCCCATTGGAGCTGGAGGGATTGTTCTTGGAGCAAAACTATCCTACCGCCATCGCCACAGACAGCAAAACCTTTCCCCATGACGGCTGGAACGATCTTTTGGAGCTTCAGAAAACGCAAATGACCCGTTGCGGCGGCGAAACACGAATGATTCCGCTTGGTTCACAGTTTTATGTCTGCTATTTTCGTAGCGATTTATTGGAAAAAATCGGTGAAGAACCTCCCAAAACATGGGCGGATTACGGAAAGTTATGCGAAAAACTGCGGCAGAATTTTCCGGAATCGCCGGATTGGACGGCGTCATTGGAGCCGACGGTCGAAAGTTGGGCGGCACGAAGTTTCCTTGCCCGGGCGGCGGCGTATGCGATGCACCGTGACTTTTATTCCGTATTATTCGACCTCACCACAATGGAACCGCTTGTGAACACGGAACCGTTTGTTCGGGCGTTGACGGAAATGAAGGCGGCCTGTTCTTCGGGAACAGGGATCTATCCTTCTGATATTCGGAATGCGTTTTGGAGTGGAAAATGCGGATTGGCCTTGACATTTCCCAGTTCACAAGACAAGGCGGAAGTTGCAGTTCCCAAAGAACTTACAGCAGGAATCGCAGCACTTCCCGGAGCGGTTCGTTCCTACAACCCGCAGTCGAAACAATGGGATGCCCGTCCTGAAGAGGAAAACAATCAGGTGCCGACGATGGTGGCCGGTCGAATGGCTATGATTTCCGCACAGTCACAAAAACCGGAGGGAACGCTTGATTTGCTCCTTTGGCTGTCCGGGGAAGAGTGGGGAACGGATGTCCTCGCTTCGTCGTCCTCGGTCGGAATCAGCCGGAAAAGTCAGCTTCACCGCCCGACAAGTTGGACGGAAAAGCAAATGTCCCCTAAAACGGTGAGTCAATATGTCACTGTTTTGACCAAACAAATGAACGGGAGTGAGGTTTTGGTGGTGCCGTCGCTTCCCGGTCAGGAAAAATACATGCAAATTCTGGATGAAAATGTCCGTCAGACTCTTGAAGGCAAATGGAGTCCCCAGGAGGCTCTTGATGCGGTCGCCCGTGAATGGAAGACTGTTACGGAGGAGTACGGACTTGAGTCACAGAAAAAAATTTACCGCCAATGTTGCGGCCTTTCCGTTTTGTGATTTTTCAAGATAGAAAAAATATCACCAAGACGCAGAAGAGGCTGTTAAAAAATCAAGTAGGAATCATTGTCAAAGGAAGAGCAAAATTGTCTCAGAAGAACAACCAAAGTAAAAATCAAGACCAGCGTGAGACCCAAAGGCATCTCAATCAGAAGAAAAATTCACAACATCAACAACACAAACAGGTTAAGAAGAATAATCGTCAAATCGCGTCACGCTGGGATGTTTCAGACGATGAGAACGATTTATTTGACGGCACTCCCAGTTACGGCCATTTTTTGAACGAACTGGATTATGATGACAGTGACGGAGACACTGAGGATTCCGCCGTCAATGAAAAACGAGTGGAAAAATCCTCTCCCAAAGGAAGTGATGAAGGTAAAACCCTTAAAAAATCAAACCGCCGCAAAAAATCGCGGAGGAAAGGGGCTTTTTCAGCAACGGCTCCGTCAAATAACACGGAAAAAAAGCCTGCGAATGACAGTGATGGCGAAGATTATTTTTTCGATGATGATGCAGACGATGATGATTTGACGCTCCCCAGCTACGGGCGTTCTCATAAATTGACATTGCCGGAATCTTCCCCAAATTCTTTGTCTTCTCCAAAACAATTGATTCCGGAATCAGTGAAAAAGGAAATTCCAAATGGAAGAAAGAGTGAGGAAACGCCGAAAAAACAAACGGAACAGAAGAATCCGTCTCAAGAAAAACGGCCTATAGAAAAACGCTCGGAAAAAAAACCGGAATTCCCAAAATCCAAACAGCCGGAGCATTCCGTTATTCCGGATCGGAAAGAGGATTTTTCACGGCCGCAAAATTCGAAAAAAACTTTGCCCAAAAAAGCGGTATCTCCAGAGAGTACAAAGGATTCTGCCAATCATCACGAGAAAACAGAATCGCGTCCCAAAATCGAACCGCAAAGCCGCGAAAAAACTCGGGAAAAAGAACCCCCTGTTGCGGTCCAAAAATCCTTACCGTTTCATGTTCGTGAGGAAAAAACCGCAAAAAAGAAAATTGCAACGGAAAAAGTTCCTCAGACACCTCCGAAAATTTCCGAAAAACCGGTTTCTGATGCCGTTGAGGGGAAAAAAGAAACTTCTCAAAAAAGCAGAAAAACGGTGGAAAAGCAGACAGGAACCTTCCGATTTGGGAATTTGAATCTGAGTGAGGTCACTTTAAATGCATTGAAATCCGCGGGTTATAACGAGCCGACACCTGTACAGTCGGGAGTGATTCCGTTTGTTCTCAAGGGTTTGGATGTTATGGGGCAGGCTCATACCGGTACGGGAAAAACCGCCGCTTTTCTGATTCCGATCCTTGAGGGGGTCGATGATTGCGATGAAGGGAACGAACCGGTCGCATTGATTCTCGTACCGACCCGTGAGTTGGCGGTGCAGATCCGCGATGAAGGAGAGAAGCTCGCACAAGGCAGAAGTGTCCGTTTTGTCGCATGTTACGGCGGAAAGCCCATTGCAACACAAATCAAAAAAATCCAGCAAGGGGTCGATATTGTCGTTGGAACACCGGGACGTATTCTCGATTTGGCCAACCGCAAAGTTCTTAGTTTCAACTCACTGATTTGGGTTGTCCTTGATGAAGCCGACCGGATGCTCGATATTGGTTTCCGCCCGGATATCGAAAAGATACTCCGCCACACTCCGTCCGACCGTCAAACGCTTCTCCTGAGTGCAACGTTACCGCCGCCGGTCGTCAAACTGGCGGAACGATACATGCGGAAGCCGGAAATTGTCGATTTTTCCGAGTCGCAAGTCACGGTGGAAACGATAGAACAGTATTATATCACGGTGGACAGTGACAGGAAACTGGCGGCGTTGGTTCAGCTTTTGAATCAGGAAAAGCCGAACCAAGCGATTATTTTTTGCCGCACCAAACGCGGTGTCGACCGCCTCAAACGGCAGTTGGAAGGACAGTACAAGAGTCTCGCAACGCTCCACGGCGACATACAGCAAAGTGTCCGTGACCGGGTGATGGGACAATTTCGGACCGGAAAACTCCAATATCTTGTGGCAACCGACGTCATCGGCCGTGGAATCGATATTTCAGGAATTTCGCACATTATTAATTACGATATTCCAAAATTTTGTGATGATTATGTGCATCGTGTCGGAAGAACCGGCCGGATGGGACGCGAAGGGGTGGCCTACACACTTGTCACAGCGGAGGAAGGCCCCGAACTGACGCGAATCGAAATGCGGATCAACCGGCTGCTCAAACGTGTGGAACTCAAAGGCTTTCAAGCCGTGACGCTCGTCAGAGAAACGGAAGCGGTGGAAGCGAAACCGGTTTTTGGAAAATCGGCACGGCGGATACGTCGGGCATTATAGGAGATCGGGGTAAAATCAGGCGATATGACAAGAAGAAAAAATCCGCTTTCCGTGACGAAGGTTCTGAATCTCCGGCGGAAACCGAAAACTGTCGGCGGCTGGATTTCGGCAATCGTTATTTTGATTTTGGCCGCAGTTTTTCATTACTCTTCGTTCGATGCTTTTTCCCGTAATGATTCCGGATCGGCCCCGATTCCCGAAGGTGTTTATGAGGTGGAACGTTGCGTGGACGGAGATACACTTTTACTTACGAATAAAGTACGAATTCGGTTGATTGGAGCCAACACGCCGGAAACGGTGAAACAAAGGACACCGGTAGAACCATTCGGCCCGGAAGCGTCTGCATATACGAAAAGACAAATCGCCCGGGCGGGAAATCGGGTGCGTTTGACTTTTGACGGCACACCGGTCGATAAATATGAGCGGGTATTGGCGATGGTCTGGCTTGGAAACTCGCTCTTAAACGAAGACCTTATCCGACAAGGACTTGCAAAAGCAGAGCTGCAATACAATTATTCGCGATCAATGAAAAATCGTTTTCAAAAGGCGGAAAAAGAGGCAAAATCGGCAAAACGCGGAATTTGGTCGCAGCCGAATTGATGCCGAGCGGCGGTTCGTTGAACCGGAATGACTCATGGTCATATTGTCTGAAGTGACAGGAAGTTAAGTCGATGACAACCAAAATCCAGTGGCATGGACACTCCAATTTTCAAATCAGTGAAGATGGTGTCAACATCATTGTCGATCCGTTTTTTCCGACGGATGTTGCGGCGTGGAAACGTATTGCGCCGCCTGATCTTGTGCTGGTGACGCACGACCACAGCGATCATGTCGGGAGTGCCGTCGAAATTTGCCGCTTAACCGGCGCGATGCTCGGTTGTGTTGTGGGAACGGCGGAACCACTCCTTAAAAGGGGACTCCCGCAATCCCAAGTGCTTAATGGAATTGGTTTTAATATTGGTGGAACGGTTTCTTTCAGGAACACTCAAATCACCATGACTCAGGCGTTTCATTCTTCCGACAGCGGAGTACCTGTGGGGTACATCGTCAAGATGCCGAGTGGGTTCACTTGGTATCATGCCGGTGACACCGGCATTTTTGCGTCAATGGAAATACTTGGAAAACTTTATCCCATTGACACGGCTCTCCTTCCGATGGGAGGAGTTTTCACAATGGAAGCAAGACAAGCCGCTCTGGCATGTTCGCTGCTTCAGGCAAAATCCGTGATTCCAATGCACTGGGGAACCTTTCCGGTACTTTCGCAAAACACGGACCGTTTCCGCGAAGAACTCACCTTGTTGTGTCCGGATTGCCGTTTCATCGCTCTGAAACCGGGAGAATGCGATTATTTTTTGCCTCCCCCCTATGATGGCTCTAAGATGTTGATATTATAAAACATAATGTGGTTTGTATTGTCAATCAGATGAAATAATTCGGTTGTTATTTGAAAAATGCCCTTCGAAATCAAAAACGGGTCGGTGCCGGTCTTTCTAACCTGTCTCAAGAGAGTTGATTGGGATTAGGATATTAATGGTGGGTAGGATTCAAGACACTTCAACTGGTGGCAACACCTATTTTGAGTCAATGTTTGTTTCATGTGAACAAGATATTACGACAAGATTAGAAGTTCCCGGCGGTAGTTACTGTTCCTGAAGTACATCATCGTATTGGCAAAAAATTGCCTCTCCGCTTTCAAATACTGTCTGTTGTGGCGGCAAAAAA
>JAISQK010000123.1 GCA_031274255.1 Planctomycetaceae bacterium
CCTGTTAGTCGCTGGAATCAACAGGCAAAACAAAAATGGTTGGAAACGTTGTCCAACCGGCGCCGACCGCACGAAAGTGCCGGGAGGCAAATGCGATGCAACGTGCTACGTTGCCGCCGCGGCTTCCCGGCTGCGGTGCAGCAGCATGCTGCCGGCTCGCGGTCGAAAAATTTTTCTGAAAAAATTTTTTCCCTTTTTCTTTTTTTTCTCTTGACTTTTTTGACCGCATTGATTATATTGAGTTTTAGTGTTACGTTTTACTGTCTCAAGTCAACTTTGTGAGAAGGAGGTTTTTATGAAAAAACTGTTAGAGAATGTTAAAATGGGGGGGCTGTCTGTACTGTTCTAAAGCGGCTTTCACCCTGGTGGAGCTTCTTGTGGTGATTGCAATCATCGGGATTTTGATTGCTCTTCTTTTACCGGCTGTTCAAGCCGCCCGCGAAGCCGCAAGGCGGATGCAGTGTACGAACCACATCAAACAAATCTCACTGGCGATGCACAATCACATTGATGCGCAGCAAAAATTCCCATGCGGTTTGACGATGGGGTATAACCCGAGCAACCATTCCGTCTGGAATTGTCCGCCTTACGATTACGGGGCGATCGGATGGGGAACCCGTATTCTTCCGTACATTGAGCAGCAGGCTCTTTATGACCAAATTGCCACTGCCTACGGCAATCAGAATCTGGTCAGAGATTGGAATACCAGGGTTTTTCAGAAGACCAATGAAACGAATTGTCTGGTTCCGACCACACTTTCCCACCAGAAAATCTCTTATTTTATCTGTCCGACATGTCCCGATAAGGATATTCCTTCCGGCGGATCAATCAGAAACGCAAAATCCAATTATATCGGTCTTTGCGGTCCACGACGTATGGGACAGGCAAGCCGGCGTGATATTACCGGAAGTGATAATACCGGTGACGCTCAATATCATTACGCAAACTGTAACGATGGGGATTACGGCGGACTTTTCTTCCAGGGGCATCCTGAATTTGAAGGACAATCCGGGTTTCAGCCGGGTTTGCATTCCATCACAGACGGAACATCCAATTGTTTGATGATTTCCGAACGGGACGGCGGAAGGCTTGCCAATGGCAGTGATGACCTCCGTTTTCCATCCTGTTGGGCAGGTGTTTATGAACGGGGGGTTGGCGACAATACCTTCTCAACGTATTACACTCCCAATACAACCACTTATAAAATCGGGTCAAACGAATATCCGCATGCCTGTTCAGCGGCAAGCAAACATACCGGAGGCGTGAATGCGTCCATGGCCGATGGTTCCGTCCATTTCATTTCCGAAACCATTGAGGCGGAAACCTGGCTCCGGCTCGGCGACCGTCAGGACGGAAACCCTGTTTCGTTCTGATTTTTCACGGGATTCTTTTTCAACTTTCCAATGGTATCCGAAATGTCACGGACAGGCTTTCCTGTTTGTGACGTTTCGTGATGTCGTTGATTTCCTTTATTACAGAGATTTACAAATGATTAAACATCAGATTTTTATTTTGTGTTTGTGTGCCGCCGTATTGACGATCGGATGCAATCGCGGTTTTGAACGTTGCAGCGTCGAGGGTAAAGTGACCTGGCAGGGAAAACCGCTGGACGGTGCCTATGTCGGACTTCGTCCGGCGAGCGGTCCGGGAACCGGAGCGGAGACTAACGCGGAAGGTGTGTTCCTCATCAACCAACCAAACGGTCCCATGCCGGGCCATTGCGAATTTTATGTGGTCAAAACACAAAAGGTACCGGTCAAAGACAGTTCAGGACGAACCGCCGATGAAGAACGGTCTATGATTCCCGACAAATTTTCGCAGAAACCCAAAACGATTGAGTTGAAATCAGGCAAAAATCAGATTGACCTCAATCTTGATCAATGGGACGAATAGCGAAAAATCGGGAGTGCCTATACAAATTAGAGAGAGATGTACCGGATATGGCGTGAAAGAGATGTCGAACTCTATTTTTCAATTCTTATCGGATGCATCTATTTTTGCCTCCGGCGGCCAACGCGAGGGCGTTGGATCCCGGTAGGCTCACACTCACTTCGTTCGGTTCGCCCTCTGATAGAAAAATCTTTCCAACGGAAGCCGAATGGAACGCAGTGACCATGAGGCAAGTGCGATCCAACGTGCTACGTTGGCGCCGGGGCTTCACGGCTGCAATGTCCGCACGTTATACCGGTTTATGCGTTCCGTAATAGGCGTTGGTGTAAAGCTGTTTGATTTCGCCGATCAGCGGATAACGCGGATTGGTTCCCGTACATTGGTCGTCAAACGCTTCTTCCGCCAGTTCATCCAGTTGGGCGAAAAACTTCTTCTCGTCCACACCGGCCTCCTTGATGGAACGCGGAATTTCCAGTCTGTCGGACAGGTTCCGGAATGCTTGAATGAGCCGTTCGGTCATGACTTCATTGGAAGCGTCGCCCTGTTCCGCACTGAGTCCTATATAACGCGCCATCCGGGCGTAGCGGGATGTCGCGTCCGGATAACCATACTGCGGAAATGCCGCTTGTTTCCGCGGAGCTTCCGTCGCGTTGAACCGGATCACCTGTTCCATAAGGAGTGCGTTCGCCAGTCCATGCGGCAGATGATATTCCGCTCCGAGCTTATGCGCCATGGAGTGACACAATCCGAGAAACGCATTCGCAAAGGACATTCCCGCCATCGTCGCGGCGTTGTGAACCTTTTCACGGGCTTTGGCATCGTTCATTCCGTTTTCATACGCGGACGGCAGATATTTCAGCAAAATACGGGCCGATTCAAGAGCGAGCGCGTTGGAATAATCCGTCGCGGCAACAGACACAATGGCTTCCAATGCGTGAACAAGTGCGTCGACCCCGGAATAGGCCGTCAGTTTCTTCGGCATGGTCATGACCAGTGCCGGATCGACAATCGCAATGTTCGGCGTGAGTTCGTAATCGGCAATAGGATACTTTTGTCCGGTGCCGTCATCCGTCACCACGGCGAACGGCGTGACTTCACTGCCGGTTCCCGAGGTCGTCGGAATGGCCACGAACAATGTTTTTTGTCCCAGTTTGGGAAACTTGAAAACCCGTTTTTCAATGTCCATGAAACGCAGTGCCAAATCCTGAAACCGTACATGAGGATATTCATAGAGCAGCCACATGATTTTTGCCGCATCCATCGGACTTCCGCCGCCGACGGCAATAATCACATCCGGCTGAAACGCTTTCATGCGTTCGACTCCTTTACGGATGGTCGTCAAGTCCGGGTCGGGCAAAACCTCGAAAAAGATTTCCGACTCAATGGCAATATTTTCCAGTGTGCCGGCGACCTTATCGGGAATTCCGAGATTGAGCAACGGTCCGTCCGTCACGATGAAGGCCCGTTTGCGGCCGCGAAGCTCCTCCAGCGCAAGCGGCAAACAGTCGCTTTTGAAGAAAATCTTCGGCGGAACGCGAAACCAAAGCATGTTTTCACGGCGTTCGGTGATCGTTTTCACGTTGATAAGATGCTTCACTCCGACATTTTCACTGACACTGTTTCCGCCCCAGCTTCCGCAGCCGAGTGTGAGTGACGGTTCCAGCCGGAAATTGTACAGGTCGCCGATGGCTCCCTGACTGGACGGCTGATTGATGAGAACACGCCCTGTCGTCACTTTTTTGCCGAACATTTCGATCCGGTCCGCATTGCCCGGATTGGTATAAAGAACGGAAGTGTGTCCCATTCCGGCAAAACGGATGAGAGCGGACGCCTTTTGAACGGCTCCGTCGAAATTTTCCGCGGAATACATCGCAAGCACAGGAGAAAGTTTTTCATAGGAAATCGGTTCTTCCTGTCCGATTTTTTCGACTTCCCCGATGAGAATTTTGGTCGCCTCGGGAACTTCAAATCCCGCCATTTTCGCAATTTTGTACGCCGATTGCCCCACGATGTCCGCGTTGATTTTTCCCTCTTTGAGAAGCAACTCCCGCAGCAGTTCGCGTTCTTCATCATTGACGATGTGCGCACCGCGCAGAAGAAACTCCTGACGCACTTCGGCATAGACCGCGTTCACCACGACGACCGACTGCTCGGAAGCGCAAATCACGCCGTTGTCGAAAGTCTTACTCAGCAGGATCGAGTTGACTGCGGTTTTGATGTCGGCCGTTTCGTCAATGACGGCCGGTGTGTTTCCCGCTCCGACACCGATGGCCGGCTTTCCGGAAGAGTACGCCGCGGTCACCATTCCCGGACCGCCGGTTGCCAGAATCATGCTGATGTATTTGTGTGACATCAACTGCCGGGACAGCTCCACGGAAGGTTCGTCAACCCAGCCGATGATTCCTTCCGGCGCTCCGGCGGCCACGGCCGCTTCAAGAATGACTTTTGCCGCCATGACCGTGCATTTCTTTGCCCTCGGATGCGGGGAAAACACAATCCCGTTCCGCGTTTTCAGTGCCAAAAGTGCCTTGAAAATCGCAGTGGAAGTCGGGTTGGTCGTCGGAATGACGCCCGCAACAATCCCGACCGGTTCCGCAATTTTACGGACGCCGAACTCAATGTCGTGTTCGATCAGACCGCATGTTTTTTCGTCACGGAATTTATTGAAAATGTACTCCGACGCAAAATGATTTTTGATCACCTTGTCTTCGACGATTCCCATACCGGTTTCCTCCACCGCGGCTTTCGCCAGCGGAATCCGCTTGGAGGCGGCGGCGAGCGCTGCGGCGCGGAAAATTTCATCCACCTGTTCCTGAGAATACGTCGAGTAGATTTTCTGAGCCGTTTTGACCCGTTCCATCATTTCGTTAAGTGTTTCCAGTGTATTAACATAAGGCCGCAAAGACTCCTTTTTCTCACTTTTTTCGCCGACAGGATTGACTTCCTGTTCCGTTGTTTCTCTTTCAGCACACATCATCATCACTCACTTTCTGATTCAATTTTAGCTTGGAAATGGCACGGAATTTCAGGGAATTGTCTGAAAGGTTTACTCCTCTGAAATGATCATTCTCAAAGAAACCGCAAACCGGCCAGAAAAAACTTATCGATAAAGTGTTATCGATAAAAGATATTCTATACAGTGTTCCATTCCTGTCAAGTGGAAAACGGACGGGGAAATCTTGAAAAAGGGAGAAATTTTCCCTCGACGGGCCGCGGCAACGCACGGGCGGTCGCGAGCCGCGGCAGGCGATAGGCTCACGCTCACTTCGTTCGGTTCGCCGTCGGTTGGAGAAATCTTTCCAACAAATCAATTAGAACATAAACCAAAAATACAGGAAGACTCCAGTGAGCAACGCGAACGGGTTATTGAGGCCGAAGGCAACTGCGATGGAACAGCATGTTCCCGCTGCCGCTGCTATTCATCCTGACCGGGGAAACGGCGGCCGCCTTCCGGTCGCGGCGTCGGCTTGGCTTCGCGGGCTAAACTTGACCCATAAAATCGAACATTTCCCTATAGTCGTAGAGGGTGTGGAATTTCTGTAGGCCCCGCCAAACTGTTTTGACGCCGGGCGGACCGTCGCTTGGGGACCGTCTGGGGCCGCCGAGATTGCCTATGTGCTCCACCGCTTCCCCTATCGTGTACGGTTTTTCAGGCACCTTCTTCGTTCTGTTCGCTACACAATACAAGACTTTCCATTCCTCTTCGTCAAACAATATCGTGCA
>JAISQK010000144.1 GCA_031274255.1 Planctomycetaceae bacterium
TGGTGATTTTAGGTTTAATCGGTGCAACAACCACAGAAACAGGATTGAAAGTAAAAGCAGTTCTTGACGAAACACAATATGAAACAGGAATAAAAATTAGCGACGAAGAACTGGTAAAATGCAAGATAATAAGAAGTGATTTTCATAGTGAATGGAACTATTGCATTCAACCTAATTGTTAGATTTATTTGTTGACGGCTCCTAAGTTGGGAAGTTGTCTAGAACGTTTTAACTATTTACGAAGACAGTATCCATTGTGTTTGAAGTAATTTTTACGGTCGGTTGAAGAGAAAATTTTCCCGACATAGCAACAAGCAGGTGAACGAAATCACCAGAAAATTTTCCGAAAAACGACAATCCCGCTTGACTTCTTGAATTGTTGTGTATAAAATACAGTCATCAGGTCGATTTGTGTCAATCTGTGTAGATTTCTGTTGAAAAATTTCCAAATTGAGGAGAAAAATCATGAAGAACTTAACTTTGTATCCGAAATGTCAAAATGGGGGGGGGGGCGGTCTGTGCGGCTTCCCGTATCGTAGAAGCCAATGCTGCAGATGGAAACGCTGCCGATACGAAATGCACTGCAAACAATGCCCAAAACTCTTTTGTCCGTTCAGAATTCACTACCCTATCCGGTTTGACTGTCCGAATCGCTTTCACCTTGGTGGAGCTTCTTGTCGTGATTGCAATCATCGGTATCCTGATTGCTCTTCTTTTACCCGCGGTTCAGGCCGCCCGCGAAGCGGCTCGAAGAATGCAGTGTACCAACAACCTCAAGCAGATCGGTCTCGGCATTCACAACTTTCACGATACCCGAAATGCGCTGCCGCCGTCCAATTTTTTTGATCAGAACCGGTCGACACTTTTCGGGTTTATCCTTCCTTACATCGAACAGCAAGCCGCCTTTGAGATCATTAAGAAAAGTTACGATGCGGATTGGGGACCGTATGTGACGTTCAACACAATGTGGAACACCAAACTTACCGACGACGAGCGCAATGCGTTGGGGAGTGTGCCGGTTTACAAGTGTCCGTCCAAACGAGCCGGCGGCGTTGCCATTGCCAATACCGCAGGAGAAGAGAAAGTCGGTCCGCAAGGGGATTATGCTTACGTGGTTTCCTGCCATGAAGGAATCGGGTGGTGGGATCATGGAATCAATGCCGGAAATATTGTCAATCAGATGCATCTGGTGGTCAGTCCTTTTCGTGTCGCCTCTTCCGCCTCCGGGCAATGGCGGGACGGTTCCATGACACTGACAGTCACGTTCGGCTCCGTAACCGACGGATTGAGTAATCAATTGTTCATCGGGGAAAAACATATTCCTTTGGGACGTGTCGGAAAGTGTGATTCTACAAAAGGTGATGCCATAGGAAATCAGCCGAACAGCGGCGATTGTTCCATTCTCATGACCGGTGCCTGGAAATCCCCTTCCAGCGGGCGCAACATCAGCAGTTTTGATGACCAGAATGGAACGCCGCCCAATTCTCCCCTGCAACATACCATTGCCCGTTCGGGAGACTTCAAAGAGGACAATTACAATCCTATCCGGTCTTACGGGTTCGGAAGTTATCACACGGGGGTTTGTCCGTTCCTGATCGGAGACGGTTCCGTTCAGCAAATATCAGATTCGACCGTCTTCGCCGTTCTGGAAGCCTTTTCCATGATGAATGACGGCAAGTCCGTTTCACTGCCGTAATTTCCAAAGGAGTACCGGACATGAAAAATCATTGGAGCCATTGGAGTCTTCGGCTGTTCGTTATTTTTCTCGGAATGACGGTGTTTCCGGGATGCGGCAGTAATATTCCGCTCAGCGGGAAAATCATTTACGAAGACGGAACTCCCCTCAAGACAGGAATGTTAAATTTTGCGTCGGAGACGACTCTCTCCCGCGCAAAAATTCAGCCGGACGGTTCCTATGTTGTCGGAACGTCGAAAGAAAAAGACGGGCTTCCCGAAGGAAAATACAAGGTGTACATCACCGGAGCGGAAGAAGCGGTTGAGCCGAAAAACGCACCTGTCAAGTACGATTCCATGGGAACTCCCGTAACCGTAATGGGACGTTATCGTCAACTCGTGAACAGGAAATACCTGACGGCGGACAAAACGCCTCTGGTGTGTGACGTGCCCGCCCCGAAAAACCGGTTTGACATCACGATTGAAAAACCGGATTACTTGAAGTAAGATAAGAACGCCGTGAAAATGCGGCTGGAACAATACTCTTTTTGAAAGATAAGGTATCAAAATGAAACATCAATTAGAAGAATGGGTTTTTTGTACGATTTGTATGTTGTCGGTGTTGTTTCCGGCGGCGGGGGTTGCCGGTGAAATCTGGTCCATCGGGAAAGCCGATTCCTCCTACGAAGAATTTTTCGGAGCGAAAAATCACGAAGCGGTTGCCGAAAAATTTCCAAACGATCTCTCCGTCAAAATACCGGATACGAAAGACTTTCCTTATATTCTGCCCGGTCCTGTTGACGAATGGGGAGGCTCAAAACCGCACGCGATTAACATCGCTTTCGATTTGCCCGCCGACTTGACAGAGGATGCCGGTTGCGTTTTGGAAATTCGAGCCGTAGGGCAAAATCCGATTCCCCCCGTTCTCGAAATCACTCTCAACGGCACAACCCAAACCCTCCCAACCGAAAGCGGGAAAACCGGAGACCAAATTCTCAAAACACCGGAAGATGCGGATTGGAAAACCTCCCGAATCTTTTTCCCGTTCCAAACCCTTAAACTGGTCGGCAACACTCTTGTCATCAAAAACATCAAAGGCTCATGGATCGTTTTCGATTCCCTGAAATTCCAAACCGACAACGGAATGATCCGTTCGTTCACGCTGGAGGCGGTGCGCGGGATTTTTCGTGGGAAATCCGATGCGGCTGCGGGAAACCGGAATCAAGACAAACCCGTTCGCCGGATTCTGCTCAAGACGGACAATATTTTGACTCAACCGCTGGAACTGCGATTGGTCAATACCGATAAAAAGTTACCGCCGGTGAAAGTGAAAGCGGAATCGGCAAAAAGTCCCGTCGGAATTGTGGAAATAGAGCTTCCGGTTGATGAGGAGTTGTTGACGCAGGAATTGCATTTCGAGGCAACTTTGAAACTGCCGAACAAAGAACTTGTCACAAAGTTCACGTTGCCGCCGGAGAAGAAATGGGAAGTTCATCTGATTCATCAAACGCATCTTGACATCGGTTATACTCACATTCAAGAGGATGTCTTGAAGCGGCAGGTTCAATCCCTCCGCGACGCACTCCAATACATTGACGAAACGAAAGATTACCCCGAAGAAGCGAAGTTCCGATTCCACCCCGAAGGAATGTGGGCGGTCGATCAATTTTTGAAAGAAGCAACGGAAGCGGAAAAAAACGCATTCCTCAAAGCGGCAAAGAACCGCGATTTGCATATCGACGGAATGTACGCTCAAGCAATGACCGGAATGTACAACGAAGAAGAACTTCTGGAACTTTTTGGCGGTGCCGTCCGTTTTTGCCGCGAGCATGGTATTGAGTTGGATTCCGTTATGCAAACCGATGTCCCCGGTTACACGTGGGGACTCGTCACCGCCATGTCCCAAAACGGCATCAAATACATGACAATGGGACCGAACGGCGGACACCGCGTCGGCAATCTTTATGTTTGGGGCAATCGTCCGTTCTGGTGGGTTTCGCCGAGCGGCAAAGAAAAAGTTCTTTGTTGGATGCTCAGCACCGGCTATCATCAATTTCACGGCAAGCCGATAGGACACATCATTTCGGAGTCCGAAATTTTTCGCCTCCTATCCGGCAAATACGTTAACTCATGGGGACAACAAGGACGCGAAGGAGAACAACAGCCGGATTTCTTTGGGGATCTTGCCATGATCCGGTACAGCATTGAGGCGGATAACGGGCGTCCCAATCGGGCTTTGTCTGATGCGGTCAAGGCATGGAATGAAAAATATTTGTATCCGAAATTGATTATCTCCCGAAATTCCGACGTGATGCGGATTCTTGAACAACGTTACGGGGACAAGTTGCCGACGGTTCGCGGGGACTACTCGCCGTATTGGGAAGACGGTTCGGCAAGCACCAGCGAAGCCACCGCAATCAACCGCCGTGCCAAAGAACGTCTCATTCAGGCAGGTGTTCTTTGGGCAATGTTCCAGCCCAAAGGTTATCCGAAAACGGATTTTGATGCGGCTTGGACGGACTTGATCATGTACGACGAACATACTTGGGGAGCGTATAACAGTATCAGTGCACCGGAAAGCGATTTTGTCAAAAAACAGGATGCCTACAAACAGGAATATGCCCGACGAGGTTCCCGCGAAACCGAGGAACTTGTCCGGCGTGCCGCAGAATCCAATTCCAACGCCAAGTCGAACTCCCTTAAAACGCTGTGGGTGAACACGCTCGGTTGGAAGCGGGAGGGAATTTGTTTTATCGGGAAAGCCGCAAAGGATTTTGAGGGAACGCAAACGGTGCGGATGTTCAAAACGCCGGATGGGAAACCGATTCCCGTGCAGTATATCGCCGACCCGGACGGACGGAATACGTGTTCGATGTACGCGGATTTGTCGCATGGAGATTCGGCTCCGAATATTCCCGCTTTGAGTTCCATTGAAGTCGTGCAGGATAAAAGAATGTCGTTTGACATGACAAGTTCATTTCACGTCAACGCGGAAACCGGCGAAATGCGGAGCCGCCGGATTCATTTGATCCTCGACAAGGAATCCGGGTCGATCAAGTCTCTCAAAATAACAGGCAATTCGCATGAATTTGTCAATACCGGTTCCGACGGCAATCAAGGTCTTGACGATTATTTGTACATCATCGGACGCAACGCCACAGAAAACCGGCAACGGAGTCAGAACAATACCAAACGGACGGTTCTTGCAGAGGGTCCGCTTGTTGCGTCAATGCTTGTGGAAATTGACAGCGGCGTACCGAATGCCAAATCGTTGAAACGGCAAATCACGATCTTCAATGATAGCAAAAATGTCCGTATTGAAAATATTCTTGACAAGAAGTTGGAATACAAACCGGAAGGAACATTCTTTGGTTTCCCGTTCAATATCCCCGGCGGAAAGTGGCATGTCGATACGCCGTGGGCTTCGGTTGAAGTGGAAAAGGATCAGATTCCCGGCGCAAACCGGAATTACTATTGTGTTCAGCGATATTGTACGTTGGCGAATGAAAATTGCGGTGTAAATTGGGTCACGGTTGATGCCAACATGATTCAATTGGAACCGATTTTATTTACCGGCGCGAATCAATTGCGTGATTGGCGTAGGAACTTTGAAGACGGACAACCCGGCGGAACGCTTTACAGTTGGGTTTGCAATAATCATTGGGAAACGAATTACAAAGCGGGACAGGACGGACAATTGAAATTCGAATATTGGATCTCGCCATACGTCAATCAAGCCTTCGACAACGGAACGGCACAACGTTTTGCCCGCCAAATTCACCAACCGGTTCTGCAACTTCCGACGGATCCATTGATAGTGCCACGAGAACTTTTGCAATGGGACAATCGCGAAGTCCTCTCGACAAGCGTTAAACCGTCACGGGATGGCGGCGGGGCGTTGATTGTCCGTCTGTTCAATCCGACATCGCAAGTTCAAAAGACAAAAATCACGCCGACAGAACCGTATAAAATCGTTTATCAATCAAATCCGTTTGAGGAAAACCTTAAACCGCTCGACAACATTGAGCTGGATTCGTTTGAAACGGTGACGATACGGTTGGAGTGAGTTTCTTTGAGACGGTTCCGCCGACTTGCGGGTAAGAAATCGCGTGACGCCGGACAGCAAACCGCCCGCCGGGGTTTCCCGACTGCGATGGAACAGCATGTTCCCCTGCCCCCTGTTCAAAAGGCATGATTTTTTTACAATATCTTTTTCTCGATTGAAAAATGGATCCTGAGTGTACGAAATTCTTCTGGGGGACATCACTTTGTTACGGACAAAAACTTGCGGCGAATTACGACTGGCTCATCAAGGGGAAAAAGTCACTCTTTGCGGCTGGGTCGATACCTATCGGGACCACAGCGGCGTCTTTTTTGTGGACCTTCGTGACCGTTATGGAATCACTCAGGTTGTTTTTTCCTCGCAAATCCGCGAGGAATCCTTTGAACAGGCCAAGTCGCTCCGTTCGGAAGATGTCATTCAGGTCGAAGGAACCGTGTCACCGCGTCCGGAAGGAACCGCCAATCCCAAACACGCCACCGGAGAAATTGAAGTTCGTGTCGAAAAGTTCACTCTGTTGAACAAATCGGTACCGCCTCCGTTTTTGCCGACAGGTTTTACGATTCCTTCGGAAGACACACGGCTTCAGTATCGGTACATTGATCTGCGGCGTCCGGAAATGCAGCGGTCTTTGATTTTGCGTCATAAAATGTGTAAGCTGATGCGCGACTATTTTGATGAACAGCATTTTCTGGAAGTCGAGACCCCGATTCTTGGAAAAAGCACCCCGGAAGGGGCTCGTGACTATCTTGTTCCGAGCCGTGTGACTCAGGGAAGTTTTTACGCTCTTCCCCAGTCTCCCCAGCTTTACAAGCAAATTCTCATGATCGCCGGATATGACCGTTATTTTCAGATTGCCCGATGTTTCCGCGACGAGGATTTACGGGCGGACCGTCAACCGGAATTTACCCAGCTTGATGTCGAAATGTCGTTCGTTCAGATGGAAGACATTATCGGAATCATTGACGGTCTGATGAAAAAACTTTGCAAGGAACTTCTTAATATCGATATTGTCACTCCCTTGCCGAGAATGTGTTACAGTGAAGCGATGGAACGCTTCGGTCACGACGCTCCGGACTTGCGGTACGGCATGGAATTGGTTGATGTCACCGATCTTGCCCGTGAGACGGAATTTCGCGTTTTCAAAGAACCTGCCGTAAACGGGGGACGGGTTCGCGGAATCAATGTCAAGGGAGCCGCTGAGAAGTATTCCCGAAAAGATATTGACGAACTGACGGATTTTGTGACATCCCACTTCGGTGCGAAAGGGCTGGCCTGGTTCAAAGTCGATGCGGAAGGAAAGCCCGGCAGTCCTATCGCGAAAAATTTCACGCCGGAACTCCTCGGCAAAATCTGTCAGCGAATGCAGGGAAAGCCGGGAGATTTCCTTGTTTTCTGCTGTGATTCGTTTGAAGTCACCTGCCGGACGCTCAATGGGTTGCGGCGGCGTCTGGCGGCGGAGCTGAAACTTTACGACCCCGATAAGCTGCATCTCTCCTGGGTCGTCAAGTTTCCGATGTTCGCTAAAAATGAAGAGGAAAACGGCTGGACCGCAATGCACCATCCGTTCACCGCACCGCTGTCGGAGGATGTTCCGCTTCTGTACACCGACACGGGAAACGTCCGGGCACAGGCTTATGACCTTGTGATTAACGGTTTTGAAGCAGGCGGCGGCACCATCCGTATTCATGACACGAAACTTCAGAGTGAGATTTTCTCGCTGATTGGTCTTTCCGAAGAAACCGCGAAAAGTCAGTTCGGGTTTTTGCTTGACGCTCTGAAAATGGGAGCGCCGCCGCACGGGGGAATCGCTTTGGGGATTGACCGTCTTGTGATGCTCTTTGCCGGACTCGATAACATCCGTGACTGCATTGCGTTTCCGAAAACGGCCAAGGCGGCGTGTCTGATGACCGGTGCGCCGGGAACCGTGGCGAAAAAGCAGCTCGACGAACTTGCCATCCGTTCCACGGTTGTGCCGAAATGATTTGAAATCCCTCTTTTGAGAGAAGATCGGACAGTGGGTAAATCTGGAAAAGGCGGGTACGGACAATCGCTTATCTGTACCCGCCAACGAAATTGACTAGGAATCTAGCTGCTGCGATATCCGATACCACAAACGCTTTCGTTTGATAGCGGGCACCCCATGTTACCGTACATTCCCTTTGCGCTGATGCGCAACACGATTTTCTTCTTCATAGTAAATTCTCCTATGTCAAAGGTTGTTTGTCCTTCGATAAAAACCGCCGAACACCGGAAGGACAATCAACGATGTTCGGGGTGTTCGATTCACGAGCGGGAAATGGTTTGCCGCTCACGGGGGAGTCATCTTCCCGTTTCTAAAAAATGTCCGCTGTCTTGATTTTTTCGCAATTCTCCGTGATTGTACAAATCCATCGGCGAATCGGGTTCATAATGCTTTGTCTTGCGGATGGCGTTGCCGTTACGTTTGATTTCATTCACTCGTTTAACAAAATTTTCGCCGCTGTGATTGATTTCAACATTTGGCAAATCCCCTTCGGCAGGTTTGTGGAACGTTAAATCATTGCCGAACGGTTTGCCGTGCTTTTGTAAATATTCTTTCAGCGGATCGTTCCCTTTTTCCAAATTCATTGCAACATCCCGGCGAACTTCGGCAATACGGCAGACGGATTCGGAGATATCAAAGATGTCATTTTTTGCCAGCAATGCCGCTCCCGGACAATAATTGCAATACGAACATTTTTGATATAAACCGCACTCGTTTGTGTCTTGTGTTGTAATATTCCGCCATTGTTTCAGCGGTTTGCTATTCTCCCAAACCGTTTTCAAGCCGCCATCACGAACATTGCCCAGCACGATCGGTAACGAATCACAAACATACACCGAGCCGTCGGGAGCGATGGACAAACTTGTACAGCCCGCTCCGCATAACGTTCCGTCCACCGGTGCTGTCCGCCGTCCCTTTTCTGCGGCATCAAGTCCGACATACAACGCCAACCGCGGGTCCCGGAAAACTTGCGATAACACTTCCGTATCGCAAACCTGATGTTTTAACACGTTTTGATTACCATCCGTCGCCGCAATAATGGTGAGGTCAAATTGCGGAATAGCCCCCAACTCATCGCAAAGTTTGAGCAACTCTTTGTATCCGTGAACCGTATGATTCATCAGCGGACTTTTCATTTGTGTACGGACACCGAGTTCATGCAAAATTTTCAATGCCTTGACACTTTTTTCAAACGAACCCTTGATTCGGGTTGTCGCATCATGAATTTCGGGATTGGCGGAATAGACACTCACACCGACAGTGGCGGGATAATAATCCGCAAGACGGCGAATATTTTCTTCCGGCATTTGTCCGTTGGTAAAAATATTGACTGCCAACTTTAACCGCTTGACTTCATCAAGTAATTCAAAGAAATCATCCCGCAACGATGCTTCCCCGCCAGTGAATGTTACGCTATCTAAACTTGACCCATAAATTTTTCATTTTTCTTAAACACTATGATATAATGAACAAAAACTTGGGAGGGCGTTATGTCTGGAGGGGAAAGTTTCAATATGGCGGAAGAATTCGCGGGGATAGATTTCAA
>JAISQK010000157.1 GCA_031274255.1 Planctomycetaceae bacterium
GCGGTCATGATAGGGAATAGGACCTGTGTGACGCGGCTCATGCTGGACATGCCCTGTTCCCTGCTTCCGGGGCCGGATGAGTGGAAGTTGTTATACTGCATAGCGAACAAGACGAAAAAGGAACCGAAAAAGCCTGGGTATTCGATGAAGAAAACGGAAGATTATCTGGGAAGATGACCGGGAGAACAAAAACGGGTTCCCAGCGACAGACCTCTGGGAGTAAAGACAATAGGAATTGGAGTTATGAAACTTTATATCCTGCTGGCATACCGGGAATACCTTCCTCGAATCTATAGGTCAAATTTAATGTATGTATGGAGGAATACCCACAACAGTTGCCAGGCAAGACTGGACACGGAGCAAAAATCACGCCGCTGCAGGAACCGGACCGGCAATGAGGTCATAGTCTTCAATTTCCTGAGCATTGCCGTTTTTGACACGTTCACATCGGGCGGTGACATTCGGGCGGAACTTCTCAATATAAAGTCTGGCGATTTTCTTTTTGCGGTCACACGTCACCGCCTGACCGATGAGATAATGTCCGCAAAGCACAAACACCGCCGACTCGACAAGCTGCCTTGCGACAAGTTCAAGATACGCTCCTGACTGTGTTTTCACGAAGACAACCGCGTCGAGAATCTCGTTTTTCGCTGTGAGGAGTTTCTCTTTGAGAGCCGCGAGTTCCGCATCCTCCGCGGCGTAACGTGTTTCAAGTTCCTCGGCATATGTTTTGAATACGCCGGAGGTCACTCCCCGCACGGCCGCCACCACTTGCAGCTGACTTGTTCCTTCATAAATATTGGTGATGCGTGCGTCACGGGCGAAACGCTCGGCGGCATAATCTTTCATGTAACCGGAACCGCCGAGGACTTGAATCGTTTTGTACGTCACTTCGTTAGCCATTTCGCTGCCGTAGAACTTACTCATCGGTGTCAGCATTGCGTTGAGTTTTTTGAGTGTTCTTGCCGTGGCTTTGAATGACTTCTTTTCCTCATCGGAAAGTTTGTCCGCCGCGTATTCCAGAATCCGGTTTGTGTTGTTTTCGATGTCGCAAACACGGGCGGTCTCGTAAGTGAGCGACCGCGACGCTTCAATCGCCGCCTTCATATCGACGATCATTTCCGCTACCGGTGAGAGCCGTTCAATAGGGGCACCGAACTGCTCGCGGCTGTTGGCATACGTCCGCGCGAGCCGATACGCCGCTTCCGCGACACCGAGCGATTGAGCCGCAATACCGAGCCGCGCGCCGTTCATTAATGCCATGACATAAGTGATCAAACCCCGCTGACGTTCTCCGATCAATCGGGCCGGCGTATTGTCGAACACGAGTTCACATGTCGGCGACCCGTGAATTCCGAACTTCTTTTCGAGACAACGCACTTTGACCTGCGGCGAACGTTCGCAAATGAAGAGGCTCAAACCGCGACCGTCGGGGATGTCATGTTCACTGCGTGCCAGAACCAGCAGCACTTCGGCGCAGCCGTTCGTGATGAACCGTTTGACACCGTTGAGCACCCAGCCTCCGTCGGCGGTTTGATCGGCGCGAAGCCGCACCGCCTGTAAGTCGCTTCCGGCGTCGGGTTCGGTGAGTACCATCGCGCCGGTGACTTCACCGCTTGCAAACTTCGGAAGATACTCATCGCGAATTTCATCCGACGCGAAAGCGTAAATCGTGTCGGCAATTCCTTGCAATCCGAACATGTTCATGAACGAACAGTCGCCGCGCGAGACGATCTCCGTCGCCATTGTGTAAACGAGAATCGGACAGTTGATTCCGCCGTATTTTCTCGGAAGCGTGAACCCCATCATCTCCGCCTGACTGAGACGCCGCAGATTTTCCCGCACCTGCGGATGCAACGTGACGGTACCGTCCGGGTTGAGTGTGTTTCCTTCGAGATCGACTTTCTCGGCCCCCGGCTCAATCACGTCCGCCGCCACTTCGCCGATGATCTCCAGCACACGCCGGTAATTGTCCACGGCATCCTCCGGCGACTCCGGCAGATAATCCGCGTCGCCGTTCCAGGTTTCCCGCTCCATGAGTGCCGCCAACTCCGCCATGTTGTGAAAATCGAAGTGAAACCGGATATCGTCATTGTCTTTATAAAAATTTCCCATACTCAATCCTATATATCAATTTAGTCTGTTACGTGTAAGTCAAATTTTAATCATCGTTCGGATACATCCATTCCCACCTCTTTCGTATTTTGTCAAAATACCGTTTATTATTCCGGCAAGTCACAGATACCTTGACAGGATTCGGAACGGATAATATATCAACGGCAATGCCGCCGTGCCAATTCAATTATTGTCCTAAACGGAAGCAATGGCTTCCGCACCTTGTGCAATTGCCAAAACTGCCGAAATCAACATAATAATTTGGGATACAAAATAAAGCAGTGCATTAAAGTCTTTATGCCGGCACGAATAAATCAGATTGAACAACATTGATACACCGGCAGGCAAAAAAATGCAAAAAACAACAATACCTATGAATGTCCAATCCCCCTCTTGCCGTACCAAGCACATAAAAAAGGGAAACAGCAACGGGAAACACTGCATCGCAATCATATAAACAAAAAAGTTATCTCGTTTTTTCCGTTTGCGAAGTCCATACATCGAAAGCCATGGAATCGTTAAAAACAGTAAAGATCCCGATAAAAGCAATTCTGTGATGGAGGTATTGTAAATCACATAAATACAAAATGCCATACCCCATGACAGAATAAAGATACTCCATGCATACTGCCGGGATCTATTTATTTTTTCCATATCAGTTCTTTGTCACCTATGGCTAAATATGCGGGTAAAATACGGACTCCGCACACTTTACACCCGTTCTTTGAACGCTTTGATCATCATCGGAATGACCGTTTTAAAATCACCGACAATACCGTAATGAGCGACGGAAAAAATCGGGGCGTCCTTGTCGGTGTTGACGGCAATGATTTTGGCCGAGTCCTGCATTCCGGCGCGATGCTGGATCGCACCGCTGATACCGACCGCAATGTACAATGCCGGACGGACGGTCGTGCCGGTCTGACCGATCTGATGCTCGTGACCGACATAACCGCTGTCGATCGCCGCACGGCTCGCACCGACCGCACCGCCGACGGCTCCGGCCAATTCGTAAATCAGATTGAAATTTTCACGGCTTCCGATTCCGCCGCCGCCGGCCACGATGATTCGTGCCCCTTTGAGGTTGAGTTCCCGTTTTTCGACGTGCCGCCGGATCACTTCGACAAGAAACAGCGAATCGTCAAGCGTTACGGTTTCGCGGAGGATTTGTCCCTTGCGGTTCGGGTCGGCATCAAACAGCGGCATGACCCCCTCACGCACGGTCGCCATTTGCGGCCACATGTCATAGTTGACAATGGTGGCGATGATGTTGCCGCCGAACGCCGGACGTATCTGATGCAGCAGATTTTTATGGACCTCTTTTGTCCGTCCGTCCGTCACGTCTCCGATTTCGAGATCGGTACAGTCGGCGGTCATGCCGGACCGTGTCGCCGACGCCACACGCGGAGCCAGATCACGCCCGAGATTCGTCGCCCCATACAGGACAATTTGCGGACGGTGTTTCGTCATCAATTCGACAAGCACCTTCGTATACGGATCGGTTCGAAAAAACTCAAGCCGTTCCTCTTCGACGAGATAAACATTGTCCACGCCTTGCGCGATGAGACGCGGAGCAATCTGCGACACCGTTTTCCCCGGCAGCACGGCTCCGACATTGACGCCGAGCTGATCCGCCAGTTTTCTCGCACGTCCGCACAATTCGAGCGACACTTCCTGCAATTCTCCGTCCTGCTGTTCCGCAAAGACCCAAACCTCGCCCTGTCGATTTTTTTCTATCATCATTTGGTTACTTTCCTGTTGATTTTTTGCTGACCGCGATAAAACGGATCTGCAGACAGATTCGATCCTCTCTTTTATTTTCTTCACAATGTCCGGTGTTTCTTTCAGCTCACTTTGTTCCGCATGGAAACACGGACAATTTCTCTCCTGTGTCTTTCCATGAACCGCAGCTAAAAATTTTCCGGTCTGGGCGGCACAATCCTCCGTTTGAGTACCGCCAAAAATTGCCAGCAATAACGCTCAAGTCTCACCGCCACACGGTAGGGATTCACATGGAACTTCTGCCACGTCAGTTTCGGGAAAGGCTTCGAACGAATGGTGGATATATTGGAATCTCGTTGTTGAGCTGTATCGGATAAGGTTTTATTGATGCAATACAAAACCCCATCAGCCCGTTTTGTCCCAGGACGTGATCAAAGGGAACCCGCATCGGTAAACTATGCTTTAACAACTTTTTCGCAGCTTTTCTGTTCACCATATATGCTCCTGACCCCAAATAACGGTTGAAAGGAATACATAACTGATACTTTTGATTCAGATCCGCCACTGGAGATTGTTTAGGTATCTGAATGCCGTTCAGACGAAGTAAATCCCAGCATTTTCTGTATTTGATTGCTTCACTTATCACCTCCGCAAAGTCGGACGAAGGGGTTGTGTCATCTTCACAAATGACGGCATGTTCCCGATCCGATTCGAGAAAAAGCCGTAATGCTTTCACATGACTGAAAAAGCATCCGATTTCTTCAGGAAAGGCATCATAACCGCAACGGAACCGATACCCCCATTTGGAATATTCCGGATGAGGTAAAACAACCTGACATCCGTCAACGGCGGCCACACGTATCACATTGACCCCTGAATGACCATAGTCTTGCTGACATCGTTCCCATCTGTCCTGGGAACGGTCAAGATTGAGAATATAACAATTAATAGAAGACCTCTCTGTCATGATCGTGTCTTTATCCCAATGTCCGGTCGGTGACGAGTTCACGAATCAACTGCCGGACACCGGTTTCCGTCGGCTCAATCCCGGTAAAACCTGATTTTTTGAGGACGATGGATTGAATTCTAAACACTTTGGTCGGCGAACCGGACAGACCGCAACGGTCGATTTCCGCGGAAATGTCGTCGAGTCCCCATTGTTCGAGCAGTTTTCCCTGTTGTTGGAGCTGTTCGAGTTGTTCCGGTGCGGCGTCGGGAAGTTCGGCGGGAGCTGTTTTCGACTTGTTCCGCATCATCTTCTTTGCCGCCCAGGGACGCGGAGTGTTGGCCGTTTCAATCACCGTCACAAGACACGGGAGCTTGACCCGTACCATTTCCCATCCATTGCCGATATTACGTTTCAGTTCGGCGGTTTTGCCCTTAATATCAATGATTTCCTCAAGGTACGTCACTTGCGGAATCCCCAGTTTTTCGGCGCACTGCGGACCGGTCTGAGCGGTGTCCCCGTCAATGGCCTGGCGTCCGCAGAAGACAAAATCGTAATTTCCGACCGTCCTGACCGCCTGACTCAAGATATAACTCGTTGCCAGTGTGTCGCTTCCGCCGGCACGACGGTCGGTGAGCAAAATCGCCCGGTCCGCTCCGCGGAACAGACAATCCCGAAGAATGTCCGCCGCTTTCGGCGGTCCCATCGTGAGGACGGTGACCATGCCGCCGAACCGGTCTTTGACTTCAAGAGCCGCTTCAAGAGCGTGAAGGTCTTCCGGATTGAAAATCGCAGGCAACGCTCCGCGATTCACCGTTCCGTCCTCTTTCATGGCTTCCGCTGTAACATTAGCCGTGTCAGGCACTTGCTTCACAAGAACGATTGAGTGATACCCCACGATATTGAAACTCCGTATTAGTAATTCCGTGCAATGATTATAAAAAGCATAAACAACAATGCCGCTAATTATATCAGAAATACCGTGAGTTCGTCAAGCTGCCTTAACAAAAAAAGAGCGGGAGACGGTTATGATTTCCATACACTTTTTCCGGATTTTCTCTGAAAAAGCCGAATTTTACCGACAACGGCCTCCCAAATGCAAACGGGGGCTTGCCTTTCTGCGGATTGACACTAGAATAGGCGGTCGTCTGAATGTTGGGAGGGTAAGCGAATGGCTAGCGGCCTCACTGGAAATGAGGTGCCCCTTGACCGGGGTTGCGGGTTCGACTCCCGTGCCCTCCGCTTTTGTCGTGTTTGTAACTCGTTGATATTGAAACAGTTACACAAAATGTAACAGCACAGTCCTATTATCTTTTGCACAGAGGAGTTTTTAGAGTGGGTGTCAAAAAATCCGGAAAAGGCCGTCGTAAGCTGGGAAGAAAAAAGAGAAAAATGCGTTCCAGAATCCGGCACCGCAAGGATTGATCATTCTCCTGAACAATATCAATGAGTCATTGACATAGCGGACATGTGTTTCGTATTGGCGGTGATTTTGTGCGCGGGCAACGTACTTGGGGTAATGTATCTGACGGAGAAAGCTGTGTTTTGAACGCGGCTTTCTTTTGTTTTTTGTAGAACAGTTGCATCTCTTTGATTTTATCGCGGTGACGCGGTTTTCCCGGACGGCCTGATAGGGGGATTGATTTGGTCATGAAAAAACTTGTAAAAGGAAATGAGGCGGTGGTCATCGGGGCACTGGTGGCCGGGTGCGACGCTTATTTCGGTTATCCCATCACTCCCGCGAGTGAGATTGCTCATTATTCGGCGGAATATTTTTTGAAACTCGGCAAGATCTTCATTCAGGCGGAATGTGAAGTCGGTGCCATCAATATGGTTTACGGTGCCGCGTCGAGCGGTGTCCGGGTGATGACGGCGTCGAGCGGACCGGGAATCAGCCTCAAGCAGGAAGGGGTTTCCTATCTTGCCGGATCGGAGTTGCCGGCGGTGATTGTCGATGTGGTGCGGGCCGGGCCGGGACTCGGAAACATCGGACCGGAACAAGGGGACTACAATCAGGTTGTCAAAGGGGGCGGTCACGGAAATTACAAAGTGCCGGTTTTGGCTCCGAACAGCGTGCGTGAGATGTACGGCATGACGGTCAAGGCCTTTGAAATCGCCGACAAATACCGGACGCCGGTGTATGTTTTTGCCGACGCCACGTTGGGGCAGATGATGGAACCGATTGAAATTGAGGAACTTCAGGCGGAATCCGTGCCGAAGCCGTGGAAAGTCGACACGTCGGCGGCGACGAACGGCAATCTGATCACGTCGATTTCGCTGGCTTTTGACGACATGGAGAAGCATGTCCGAAAGCTTGAGGCGAAATATCAGGAAATCGCGAACAAAGAGGCGGAGGCCGAGACGTATTGGACGGACGACGCGGAGTTGATTCTGACCGGTTACGGAATCATCAGCCGGCTGTTGAAGTCGGTGGTGGACCGGCTGCGGGCGGAAGGACACAAGGCCGGACTGGTACGTCCGAAGACACTTTGGCCGTTCCCCGGCAAGGTTTTTCGGAGTGTCGCCCGTGAGTCCACCCGATTTCTGGTTGTCGAATTGAGTACGGGACAGTACATTGAGGATGTTCGGCTGACGGTGCCGCATCATCCGGTTTCCTTTTACGGACGTGTCGGCGGCAATGTTCCGACGGAACAGGAGATTTTCGACAAAGCCGCGTTACTGTTGGAATAATGCCGAGCAGGAAATTACGCCATGTCCTACCGTTTTCCCAAAAAGATGCGTTTGTGCCGTCAGGAGGAATTTGACGCGGTTTTTCACGCGAGGATTTCGGCGGGCGACGCCGTACTGGTGGTTTACGGAATGCGGAACGGTTTGAAGTTTTCCCGTCTCGGCCTGAAGGTCTCGAAGAAAAATGCCGGAAAACGGGCGGTTGATCGGAATTTCTGGAAGAGAATCCTCCGCGAAGTGTTCCGGCAGTCGCAGCATGAGGAGCCGTTCGGAGTGGATTGGGTTGTTTTTCCGAAACAAGGGGCGGTTCCTGATTTTCATCGGGTGAACGATTCCTTCCGTCAACTCCGTTGCCGTGTGATCGACAAGTTGGCAACATAGCACGCCAACGTGGCACGCTGCATCCCGGCCGGTAGATCCATCCGCCCTCTGGAAGCGAACGCCGAGTTTGTGGCGGCGATGGAGGATATTTTGGATGTCTATATCCAGCCAGAAGACCCGAAACGACCGCTGGTTTGTATGGCCAAATGTCCAAAACAATTAATAGGCGAAACACGAATGTCCCTGCCGACCGAAACGAGAAACCCGGTACGGTTTGATACGGAGTATGTACGTAACGGGACCTGCGAGCTATATCTTACAATGTCATTAATTGCCCCTTTTTAAGGTTTTGGAAATCGAGTTGCATGAGTGCGTCGAGTTCGGATTGATAATCGGTTTCGACACGGCTCAGGTAATCATTGATACCCGAAGTGAACTCATCGAAGGTTTCGTAGTAAATATTGTCCAGACATTTCTTCTTGACCAATTTCCATAACCGTTCCATCCAATTCAAATTCGGAGAATAACTTGGAAGAAATTGTAACGTGATTCCCAACTCCTTTGCCAATCCCTCCACGAGTTTACACGTGCATTGTCCAGTATGATTACGATTGGTCGCCCCGCCTATTGCACGAACAATTTTCGCAACATCTCGCATACGGTTGTCGCCGTAATATAACCGTCGTTCGCGACGACGGTTAATTGTCCGCTGATCGCGTTGTAGGCTCCAAGAACATTCCAACGTTTTCGTCTCAAAGGACGGTGAAGGAAGATTCGGGTGAAACACCATAAGGAAGTGTAGATAATTAAAGTTGACAGTCGATCGCAATAATCACCAAAATTGGAGAGGTTATGCTTGATGAAGTGTCAAAGTTATTTTCCTACGTTTCCTAAGTACCCAAGAAACGCGGCTTGAACAAAATGGACTCCGTCCATGAACAACAACACCGACTCGCCCGCTTTGGCCCTCGCGATTTCAGACTCCAAATGTTTTTAAATTCCTCCTGCTTCTCCAAATCCGTTTTGGCGGGAAGGACTGCCGTTTTACGGAATGTCATTCCGATGGTTCCCATGAAAACACGTACACGTTGCAGACTTCGCTTAACGCCGGTCCATTGTTCGATACGGGCTGCCGCTTCCTTGATGGACGCGGGCGGACGCGATTGGAATTCGCTGATAATGGAGTTTCGGTGTTGTGCCGGATCACTCGCGGGGTGATACGAATCCATGGCGGTAACAAGTTGGAT
>JAISQK010000181.1 GCA_031274255.1 Planctomycetaceae bacterium
TTGATGGTCCCGTTCCGGTGCGCCTTGATTATTTCATCCCGGTCGAACTTTTCGTTCCCCAACAGGTTATAAATCGCTTTGGCTTCGGCGCGGTTTTCCGCGCTTGTCCATATCGAATTGCCCGGCTGCCTGGACAGCGTTTCCATTGTCCGCACAAACCGCTTTTCCAGCCTCGCCTCGTTGAAATCCACATTGGCGAATTCTTCCGCCATATTGAAACTTTCCCCTCCTGACATATTGCCCTCCCAAGCATTCGCTCATTATAGCATAGTTTTCGGAAAAGTGGGAAATCTATGGGGCAAGTTTAGGCATACCGACGAGGGAGCGGGAAACCACCGCTTGGAATCGTATCCGCAATGAGAAAGCCTGTAAAATTGATTGGTGCTTTACCACCGCTGACGCTCGAATTAAGCTCAAAAGACTATATCCGCAATTCCATTCTTGACTGTGCCTAGTCTTCTCAAAATTTCATGTTGACCGCAAAAATACGTCCTGAAATTTCGGAGCGGGAACAGGATGTTCCGCCGTGTCCGTGCCGTCTGTCCGGTCCGTCAGTCTCGCCTCAGCCAGCGACGTATCGAAGTTCATCAGAATTTTCACTTCCCAGTGACCGTTTTCGTCGGGAACCACCATCCAGTGAGGCTGCACCGCCACCGACTGCTGGACAAGTTCAAACCCTCCTTCCGACTGACTTACCGTTTCCACCGGAAACGCATAAAAATCGGTAAAACGCGATGTCTCCAGTTCCAGTTTCAGACCCAGCCATTCATCCACCATGCGGAAACCGTCGGACTGCTTCAGATCAAGCGGCGTTCCGAAATGTCCGAACCGGTTGCCCGCCCAATCCGAATAATATCTGTCTTCCGCACCGCCCGGCAGTCCGGCGAAATTCATCTCGACAGCAAAGTGGAAACGGTAATCTCTCGGAAGCCCGCTCAAACGGTAGACAATGGCCAGCTCCGGGGAATTTTCCGTGAGAATCAGCGTTTTTTCAAGGGAAACAGGAACGCCGAAAACCGTATTTTCCGCACTCATTTTCACTTCAACCGACGCATCAATCCGCCGGATTGATGTTTCATATTCCGACTCATGGAACGTGCTGTAAAGCGTCGCGGTTCCGTTCCGCACTTCCTCAAAGGTGACGTCACATCCGTAAAACAAGTCCACAAGACTCTTTCGCGGGTATTGATCGTACCGGACATGCCGGTCGAGTCCCTCCTGTTTGAAGACAACACGGTCGTGAATACTGGCACAATCCCCGTTTCCCGCCTGATGCCCGGCGAGAACCTTCCGGTGATACGCCTCCTGACGTCTTGTGAGCGAGGCTCCGAGGTTATGACAGATTTTGCGGACATCCAACTCATAAAGTGTGCCGCCGGACTTTGGTGCCAGCCACGCAATCACCGCATTGTTGGCAAGCCGCACTTCCTTCTGACCGTCGAAATTATAGTCGCGGATGTCCGCCTCCAGCACAGGTTCCGTCGAATTCCGAAGCCGGTCAAGAACATTGTCCGCCTGAATCATCTGTTGATATACCGCGTTCCGCAAGTGCGGAAGATAAATCCCGCCGAACGCACCATGCCAGTAACTGCAATTGCATTGACCGCGATAAAGGAAATCATGAGCCGCTTCCATTTCCGGTTCACGCAGACCTTGGTCGATAAACTGCTGAATCCGGTGACTGGTCTGCATCATGCGGGAGTACATTTCGTTGGACTCGGGATAGCGGACTTTGAAATTCCGCCAGAAACCGCCGCGAAGGAATTTTTTCATCCGAAGCAGTGTTTCGCTGTCATGCGGTGCGTGACGGATCGCTTCCAACTCATTCTGACGTTCCGGCGGAAGGACCCATTCGGTCATTTCACGGTAACTTCCGTCCGGCAGATAGATTTTGCCGAGCGGTTTGAACGTGTCCATCACCTGAGACGGTGTCGTGGTGATGAGCCAGTCCGCATTGTCGGTGAGTGCCTGAAAAAACTGATGGAGCCACCCTTCGCCGTAAACATGACAAGCCGTGCCGGGCCATGAACCGAATTTTTCTCCGTCATCCCCATGCGTCAGAACCGCGTTTTCGCACTGTTCGCTGATTTGTTCGAAATGGCGGATCATCTCATTGACATCACGGAACGGAATGAGATACCGGAGTTTTTCACTGCCGGGAAACACCGACATCGTACGTCCGTCATCTTCGGTGATGTAATGCCGCGTCAACTGCGACTCCTCCAGCGAAGCGTCTTTGAAGTGGCAGTCGTCGAGAATCGTGTACTCCATACCGGCATCGGCAAGGTCACGCACAAAGGACTGCTCCCAGACACGCTCAGGGACCCAGAGTCCGCGAACCTTGCAACCGAGCCGGTTTTGCAGCCATCGGGTATATTTGCGGATTTGTCCCATGCGGTCCCGCGACGGCAGCATCGCCAGAATCGGTTCGTAAAACGGTCCGCCGATGATTTCGACCTGATTCTTCGCGACCAATTCCGCCAAACGGTCCACATATTCCGGGTGCTTCTGATCCATCCACTCCATGAGCGAACCGCTCGTGTGAAGTGCCAGCCGTACTTGCGGATATTGCTCGAAAACATCCAAAAACGGAAGATAACTTTCCTGATAAGTCTGCTCAAAAACGTTCTCAAAATTTCCTATCGGCTGATGGTTGTGCAAGGCAAAAATGAATCGGACAGGTCGGCGCATAATGGTTGAATTCCTCTGTTTTAATCTAATTTTTTCTGGAAGAAACAAAATCGGCAAAAAGAATACATCATAGCAAAAGACGTTATTCCTGTATTTTTACTTAATCAATTTTCTTTTGTTATTCCGTATATCCTATTTTAGGTTCTGTTTTTGACTTACTTTGTGATTTTTTGAAACAGCCTCACCCCATAGCGAATTTTTGACCCGTCACTGAGCTAAATATCACTACTTTACGTAATATTAGAAGCGGCAAAGTGTTATGGTTTTTATTTATTTTTTAACCATTTTTTCATGTTGTAATAATTGACATATCTAATATAATCAGTATTACAAAATATCTTTGTGTATTTTGGATATTCGGCGCATTGTAATATTTGCCGCTGAAAAAACTCAAACTCTAGGAGAGCAAAATGATGAAAAGAACGACAACAAAATGTCTCGTGTTGGTTTTCTTGATGTTGACTGGGCTGGGATTGATGTTGGAACAAAGCAGTGCCGCCCGTTCCAGACATGTCCGACCGTGGCGCCGTGCCGCCCGAATATATTCGCCTGTTCAGAAAGAAAACGCACCACAGGCGAATGCGGAACTTGCCGAGATCGACGAAGTTACGGAAAAGCCGGATGCGGATACCGTACCTCCAAAAACGGAAGAGACTACGGTGACCGGCAAAACGGTTGAAAAGGAATCCACCACCGAGAAGGCGGCAAAAGAAATCAAAACAAAATCAGAGACTTCGGAAAATACGGAAACTTCCGGGAAAGAGGAATCGCCGCTGGAAGTGGAGGGTTTGCCTCTTACGCCGCAGGAACGGCAGGTTTATGAACTGACGAATCAAGAACGTACACATCGGGGATTACCGCCGCTCAAATTGAGTCGCCTACTTGTGGAATCGGCACGGCGTCATGCCAGTTGGATGGCACGCACAGGAGCTTTCCAGCACGGGCATTCCGGTTTTGCGGAAAATATCGCCATGGGACAGCCAAGCGGTTTTGCCGTCGTGCGGGCGTGGATGAATTCGACCGGACACATGCGGAATATGTTGAACCGAGGTCATGGGTGCATCGGAATCGGTGTTTTTGTGGGACACAATGGACGGCTTTACTGGTGCCAGCAGTTTTCAAGATAGGTCGTAATGCCGCCGTTAAGTATTATCCGATGGTAAAAAAAGGAAAATAACCAAATCCCCTATTGAAAGCAGTGGAGGACTGAGTGACCGTTACTTCCGTGCCGGAAAACATCGGCATGGCGGTAAATGATCCAGCGGAATAGTGCGAATTTTATTGCCCCACATATCAAACGTAATCAAATTCGGGTTGATTTGGTCGGCGTTTCCTGTCAGAATTTTAATCGCTTCCATCGATTGAAACGCGGAGACGACTTGTACAATTGGGGCAAGAATCGGAAACTCTTTCGGTGAAGTATCTATATTTTGAGCAAAATCGATAAGACAGGAAAGACAAGGGGTTTGACCGGGAATGATCGTCATCACCTGTCCTCCGGCTCCGGTGACACCGCCGCTGATGAACGGAATTTTTAACTGGAGAGCCGTTTGATTCAACAGAAAACGTGTTGGAAAATTATCCGTGGCATCAATAACCAGATTTACTCCCTTGATGTACGATACCGCATTTTCCTGTGTCAGACGGTCACGAAACGGTACGACTTCCACCTCACTGTTTCCGGCACGGAGGGCCTTTGCCGCCGCGGTCACTTTGTAACGATTCATCTGAACATCTTTTTCGGTGAAGAGAAACTGACGGTGCAGATTGACCAGGGAAACGCGGTCGAAATCGACCATCTTCAAACACTTAATTCCTGCGCGGACAAGAGTTTGCGCAATATTACACCCCAGCGCGCCGCAACCGCACATGAAGACGATCGCCTTACCAAGCTGCCTCTGTCCTTTCGTGCCGAGAGGTTCAAAAATGATCTGCCGCCGGTAACGATTGAGAGTGGATGAAGATTTAGGCATTATTTAGTCGTCGTCTTGGGGGATTTGTCGGACTTGGATGGTGGAGTTGACGAGGAAGACGAAGGAACGGAGGAAGACTCCGTTGATTTTGCAGGGGACTTGGCGTCATTTGCTCCTTTTTTGTACGATTCACTTCGATAGTCGGTCTGATAAAAACCGCTCCCTTTAAATACGATAGCGGCTCCGGCACCGATGAGACGCCGTAATTTCACTTTTTGGCAAACAGGGCATTTTTTCAGCGGTTCTTCTTTAATGTACTGAAATTCTTCAAATTCGTGGCCGCAAGCATCGCAACGATAATCATAAGTCGGCATGATGTTATTCTTCTCCCAAAGCAAATAAATAATGATTTGTTGTGACGTAAAGTATTGTTCCATAAAAGGTTGGGACAGTATAAATAGCATCCCCCCAATTCACTTCCGCCAATACACTGAGTTTATCTGACGCTTGAAAAATGACAAGGTCACCATCGCTGTCACCGAGATAAAACTTTCCGTCCGCGGCCAGCGGCGATCCCCAAATCGGAGCCATCATGTCGTAACACCAATGAAATTCACCGGTTTCAGCATTGAGACAGTGTACCAATCCGGCAAAGTCCCCTACAAGTAAAAGATTTTCGTACTCAACAACTGCCCCGATTGTTCTATGAAACTGCTCTTCGAAATCATTGGAGCCGGAGACTTTTCCGTCATATTTCCAAGCCGCATTGGCTTTTTCACCCTGTTCCAATGCCCAAAGAACCGCTGTTCCATCGCCGGATTCGGGACTCTGCCCTGTCGCGATATAGATTTTATCCCTTGATATAACAGGAGTTGCGACGAGAATATTTTTTGTCCCCTGCCCCCCCCGCCAGACGGTTCCCTCAGGATTACAGTTAAATTTCCACTGAAACACCAATGGCGGATGGGATTGTTCTTTGATTTTATAAGCATAAAGCCACCCATCTCCGCCAGGATAGTAGAGATACGATTGCTCCTCTTTCGTACCAACTGCCGGAGATGCCCATTGTCCGTCCAGTATATTTTTCCCGCATGGCGTATCTTGCCAAAGCAGCTTTCCCGTTACCTTATCAAGGGCAATGATGTCCGGTGCGTTTGGATGAGGTACTGTTTTTCCCTGTGCATCCTTTCCGTTGGAAGTTCCTGTTATTACGTAAGTTCCGACAATTAATGGTGAACAGCATGTCATCTGACGCGGCACCACCCCCAGTTCGGTGATCATGTCGAACTTCCAAATCACGTTACCCTTTTCCGTGTCGAGACAAACAACCTCGCCGCGATTGTTCACGATCCAGAGTTTACTGTTTTCCACAACGGGGTTGGAACAAATCCCTTGTTCCGGCCAATCAATGCCGTCATTTTCAAGTTTTTCTACAGAATATTGCCATAAGAAATTGCCGTTTTTAGTATCAAAGGCCAAAAGACACCCCAAATCCACTGATTTAGGATAATTCGGATCGTAACCGGCCGCATTATTTGTTGTACAAAAAACTTTTCCTCCGGCACATACTGGCGAACCATATGTTGTATTCCCTAATTCCGCCGCCCATTTGATTTTTTTTGATTTTTCATCATGAAGCCACTTGCCGGTTTTACGGTCAAACTTTCCCGGCTGGCAGTCCGTTGGAAGATGAGAGGCATTGTCAATCACATTGTTTCGGGAAGATTGCTGTCCCCAAATCGAAATTTCCGGTGTTTTCCCAAAAATTGCACCTACCGTAATCATCAGGGATGACACAATTATTATCGAAATTGATCTATATTTCATATAATGCCTGTTTTATTCGTCGTCCCAGTCGTTTTGGAACCGGAAGAGTGTCGCTGGACGTACAATAATCGGAAAAACCCGTTCCAGCTTCGGCCAACCGGCAAACTCCGCACGGACGATAAACTTCCATAGAATTTCACTGTGTTCCGCCTGAAAAGAATGCATACTCCCCAGCGGCAAATGAAGGATCAGTTCCTCCTGGAGCGGTGTTTCACTCTGCGTTTCAAAATCTTGTTTTTCGTACAATGTTTTGCAAATCACTTCTTTCTGCATTGTCATTGTGTCCGTTCCCTGGCGAAATCGTACAATTTCTTCACAAACCAAATCAACACGAAAATTTTTGACGCGGAACGCTCCAAACTGGAACAGCATTAACCGGTATTTTCGCCCTGAATAAATCGGATGATCGGAAACTTCAAGGATTGTCGGACCGACGCCAAATGCCACCAAAAACTGATGGACAACCCAAACCAACAATATCATTCCCACAAGACAGAGGGATACACCTCCTGCGATTCCCGGAATACCGGTCTGCTCAATCAGCGATTTGGAGAAAACCGTAATGAGAAATACTGTCCAAGAAACAATATTCCAAAACAGACAAAGTATGAGCGTTGTGATAATCTTCACAAACGAAATTTGAGTCATCTGCAAACGATAGGCAAGATGTGTCCCTGGACTGTCGTTAATATCCGCCGGGTCTGGGATGGTTGGGTAAAGTGATCCTTTTTTAGGCGGCGCAAATCCGGGAAATGTCGTACTCCGAACACGTACCATTCGTTCCGCGGAAACCGCGTGACGCCGTAATGCAATGTAAAACCCCATTCCGCTGGATACGATTAAAAATACAGGAATCGCAAGAAAAAACCATCCCCAAAAGTTCGCCGGCCTGTAAAGAACCGCTTGCGACGGACGGGTTTGGTCGATCCAACAACGAGGTTCACTTCCAATTTCAAAATTTTTTAGTATCTCTTCGGCGGAGATTTTGTCAAAATCAAAACCGGTCTCCGGTTCTAAATTCGCTCGTTGATACGTCCAGAGCAAAAAATCTTCTTCATTGGCACGGTATTTGATAAGAAATTCAGGCCGGAAAAACTCCTCCCCGTCAATCACTTTTGAACCAAGGCGTTTCTCTTGAACAATGCAAGTCCCTTTTATATAACGAGTTCCATCTTCCCAGTCCGGAATGATCCAAGTGAAAAGATGAATCAGGAAAAATACCGCTCCCACAATAAAAAGAAGTGAAAAAAGGATCAGCTCAGAAATTCGGCGGTCACGGTCCGGCCGAATACGGCGAAGGTTAGGGCGGAAAATTCCGAAACGTAAACCAAACACCTGAAATTCTCCAATAGATTACATACAAAAATCAAAACACCCGATACAAAGGAAAATTCCATATCGGGCGGGGGTATTTTTGAAAAAGTCAGGCGGGAATCAATTCCATTCTCCGATTTTTCCTATAAAACCCGATTCGTTCCAATGCGGCGTACACTTCTTCCAACGTTTTTTCACCAAAATTCGGGATCGTGAGCAAATCCTCCCGTGTGCATTGAAGTAATGCTTTCACTGTGAAAATTCCCTGATCCTCAAGACAGTTGGTCGTCCTCACCGACAAACCGATCTCCGATGTGTTCATTTCCAGTTTTTGAAGCATTTCCTGCTCAAACATATCATTCCGGTTAATTGGAATACGTGTTCCCATAAAACCACCTCCATGACCATTGTATCATTGGCGGAAAAACTTTCGACTGCTAGACCGCCTAAACAGCCTGTTTTCCCAGCTTTCGGGGAACTACAGCTCCTAGAAGTATGTCGAACTTCGTTTTCGTGGATTGCTATCCGAATTATAGCACTTCACACGCTATCATCTGTCGCAATTTTGACTTCAAGTTCTCCAAAAGCACTATTTTTTAGGAGTATACCAGTTTTCCGGATTTTGCCAAAGAGCCACACGCTTAAAAAACAAAAAAATTACTAAATTTTCTCAAGTGATACATTTGTACCAATCCTTCCTCAAGTGGATATGATCAATTGGAGCTTCTTTCTAAATTATCATAAACTTCTTGTCCTTCACTGCTTAGAAAAAAATGACGTTTCATTTTTTCAGGATTCTTTATCTTGTTCTCTGTTTCTTTTGTATTTTTGGTCTCTTGTCTATTTAACTCTTCTTCTCTTGCTTTTTTCATCATGGCAAAATCATCATTTTTCTCATTTTTGATATTTTCGTCATCATGAAGTTCATACCTGTTTCCTTTCATCGTCTGGCAACCGGAAAGCAGAGAAATAAGGAAAATCAACAAGAAAGATAAGATAAAAGAAGTTTTTATGACGTTTTTTTTCATGTCGGGGCAACAATTCAAACAATTTCTACAAAACAACACATTCCAAAGGAATCATCAAAAAAAAACTCATTCCGGTCAAGAGCAAAATCAGAATTTTGTTATTCTGCCGTTTTCAGCGCAGACTGCGCCGCTGAAGATACTCAAGCAATGCTTTATCGAACGGCATACTGGTATCAAGCGGCACATAATCAATCCGCGTTTGCGAACATTCCCGACGGAATCGGTTGCGGAACTGTTCCAGTTCCTCCAGATAATCTTTCCGAAGTGCCGTGGCATTTCCCCGCACGTTTTCCCGACTTTCAGGGTCTTCCAACTCAATACTTCCTGAAAATGGAAACAACACCTCGGCCTCGTCGAGAACATGAAACAGGATGATGTCGTGACCGGTGTGACGCAGACGGTGAAGCATTTTCAGAATTTCGTCCGCGTTACCAAGCAGATCGCTGAACACCATCACCAGACTCGCATGACGCAACATCACCGCCGTTTGCCCCAACGCCTTGACGATATCCGTTTGACCGGACGGGGACAATTGCGACAGAAGGGAGAGAATGTTTCCTAATTGAGTACGTTTGGATTTGGGTTTCAGGCTGTTTTTGATTTTTTCATCGAACGTAATCAGCCCGACAGGATCTTGCTGGTGAATCATCAAATAGGCAAGCGCCGCGGCAAGCGAAACGGAATAATCGAATTTCGTCAACTCCTGACGATAGGTGTATCCCATTGAACGGCTTGTGTCAATCATCAAATAGCCGGTCAGATTGGTTTCCGCTTCGTATTTTCGGATGTAATACTTGTCCGTCTTGGCATAGATATTCCAGTCGATGTCGGCAGGATCGTCGCCGGAAGTGTATTTGCGGTGTTCGCTGAACTCCACGGAAAACCCATGAAACGGACTGGCATGAATTCCGTACATAAATCCTTTGACGATAAACTGTGCCCGAAGGTCGAGCCGTTTAATCGTTTGAATCACCTCCGGCTTCAGATACCGTTCAATCCTCATTAGCCGACTTTCCCATTTTCTCTAAATACCGAGAACATCGTACATATTATAAAGTCCCGGCGGCTTGTGGGCGATATATTTTGCGGCAGCCAAAGCACCATAAGCGTAACAGTCGCGGTTGGTGACCCTTACGGTGATTTCCAGCAATTCTCCCTGCAGCGCAAATATGATGGTGTGTTCCCCGGGATTGTCTCCCACTCGAATGGCATGATAACCGATTTCGCCATGAGTCCGCTCGCCGACGATTCCGTGACGTCCATGCTGATATTTCGTCTGTCCCATTTCCTGAGCAATGATTTCCCCCAACTTTAAGGCGGTTCCACTCGGGGCATCCACTTTGAAACGATGGTGCCGCTCCAGAATTTCAACATCCGCATCCTGATGAGCCAGCGATTTTGCCGCAAGCTGTGCAAGTTTCATCACGACATTCACTGCCAGCCCCGTATTGGGAGACCAGAGAATCGGGATAAACTGCGAGGCGTCATGAATTTTTTGAACTTGTTCCTCCGAAAGACCTGTTGTCGCAAGTACCAGTGCCGACTTGATTTCGAGGCAATTAGCAAGGAGTTTGTCCGTCGCCTGAGGGGAGGAAAAGTCAATCACGGCATCAACTTTTTTGGAGATGGAATCAGAAAGCGGAACTCCAGTACTCCCCAACCCAGCCATTTCCCCGACATCAACTCCCAAATGAGAATGTTTCGAATTGTCAACAGCCGCACACAGAGCCAATTCAGAATCCGCTCTCGTGAGAACAATAAGCCGCTGCCCCATTCGTCCGCCGGCACCATGAATCGCAAGTGTGATTTGTCCCATCTTTTTCCCTTAGAGTATAGACACCATCAAACCAAGTCACTGGAAAGGATTATTTTTCCTCGCAAGTCACCGGATTTGGCAATACACACCGCAACACAACACCACCGTTGAAATGAAACAATCATAATTCCCTGTTAAAACCGTAAAACAGAGAAATCATTTCCGTTTTCCGGCTTTGGCGGCAATTTCCGCGGCTTTCGTGAGTTTGAACGGCACTCCGCGAATGCGTTTTTTGACAGCTCCGCTCCTAATGCACTGGGCACAAACACGAACAGTCCGACTTGTTCCATTGGCTGTCGTCACATGAACCGACTGAAGATTCGGCCTGAATTCGCGGCGTGTGATACCGGTCACTTTTGTACCGAATCCGCCAAGATATTTCGCTTTACCGCGCGTGGTGACACTGTTTCCCAGCGTCCGCCCTTTTCCGCAACATTCACAAACTCGTGACATAATATACTCCCAAACTCCGAAAAATCAATACACTTTGATTTTTACAACGTTTAACAGACTTCCCGTACCCAATAAAATCATTCTGAAATCCACACTTCTGTTTAGATAGTGTAACAGATTCCACTGTTGCGGCAAGAGGGGAGAGAGACAAATGTTTTATGCCCCTACTGCCTCTGTTAATGATCTATCCGGCGGTCAACGTAGCATGTTGGATCGCAGTATGCCTCCCGGTCTCTGCGAGACGGCCGGCTTCTGATGGATCATCTTTCCCGCAGAAGCCGAAGAGATATCGGAAAGCAACGCATGTCTCTAATCTGAGTCACCACTTTTCAAATTTTTTGATTCACCCTATTTCTCTTCAAATCACCGGTTATTGTTATTGTGCAACACACGGAATATAATGTTTCGTGTTGCCGTGAGGCACTTTATTTATATGAACGTGAATTGTTATAACAAGATTTGTAACAAATTGATAGTGTTTCCAAGACGGAATCCGTTAGATTGATTTATTACATCTCTGTTTTCAAAATATTGTTATGAATATATGAATATTCGACATTTTATCAAGATCGCCGTCACCGTCACGCTGTTGCTTGCCGGAGGTGTCATCGTCATCGGAGGAATAGGAATTGCCATCCTTGCGACGCTCAGCCCCGAAATTCCGGATTTACGGCTTCCTGAAGCGGAACAGGAAACCGACATGAGCCGCTATGTGCCGATTGAAACGCATTTTGCGGCAGGAAAGGGAAAACATTCGGCGGTGACAGCGGTTTGGCCTTGTTTTCGCGGTCCGAATCTGGACGCTGTTTCCCCGGAAGAGATGCCGCTTCTCGACGCGTTTCCTGAGAGCAAGCCGAAATTCCTGTGGCGGAAACCTGCGGGAGACGGTTATGCCAGTGCCGCGATCCGTAACGGAGCGGTTTACCTCATCGACTATGACCGTGAACAAAAACGTGACATTTTGAAATGCCTTTCGCTGGATGACGGTGAAGAAATCTGGCAACGGTACTATCCGGTGGCGGTGACGCCGTCGCATGGGGTTTCCCGAACGATTCCCGCCGTGACAGAAAAATACTGCCTCACCATCGGGCCGAAACTTCATGTGATGTGCGTCGATTCAATGACCGGCGACTTCAAGTGGCTCCTTGATGTCGCAATGAAATACCGTGCCAAAATTCCGGAATGGTATGCCGGACAGTGTCCGCTTGTTGTGAAAGAGCCGTCAGGCCGCGATGTTTTAATCCTCGGTATCGGCGGAAAAGATATTCTTATGGCGGCCATCGACTGTGAAACCGGTGCTGAAATCTGGAATATCCCGAATACGTTCCTTTGGACACCGCAAACGCATTCCTCTCCGATGCCGATGAGGCTTGACGGAAAGCCGACCTTCGTCTACTGCGGCAAAGGAGGTGTTGTCGGGGTGGACGCGGTAACGGGAACGGTACTGTGGTCGACAACGGAGTGGAAAATCGGAATCGCGACCTGTCCGTCGCCGTTGGTTTTGCCGGAAAACAGAATTTTCTTCTGCGGCGGATACAATACAGGTGCCAGAATGATGCAAATTGTGAAAAACGGCGACGCCTACGAGGCAAAAACGCTTTTCAAACTGAAGCCGTCGGTCTTCGGGTCAACACAGCAAACGCCGATTTTTTTTGAAAATCACATTTTCGGCATTCGGCAAATCGACAAACTCATGGTCTGCCTTGATCTCAACGGAAATGTGACGTGGGACAGCCGCGGCAAAGGGAAGTTCGGCGATGGCCCCTACATGCTCGCGGATGGAAAATTCTTTATCTTCGACGATTACGGCACACTTACCATGATTGAGGCGACGACCGCCGGTTACAGAAAAATCTCCGAGACGGTTGTTTTTGACGGTCATGACGCCTGGGGACCGTTCGCGCTGGCTGCCGGCCGTTTGTTTCTCCGTTCGTTCGACGAAATCGCGTGTATCGACCTGAACCGGTGAAAAGACAGGGGGATCGAATTCTCCAAAACCGCAAAACAACACAGTTAGTTTAGATAAAATAGAAGAACATCAATGGATAGAAAAAATAGTCAAAGAAAAATCTTTTATGACGCGGCAAAAAAATCTTCAAAATCTCAAAAATTGAAAAATTGGGGTTTCCTAAAATCGGAAAAACTGATACATTTTTGACACTCTACGGTAAGCCGCCCATTGGGATGCGGAGGGAAAATGGCAGTAAGCCGACAGTTTTTTGTGTACAATAACCCAAGGATTCGGGGAAAGTTTTATGAGCAAGGATGCTTCTTTTTTACGTTTTATATTTTGTGCTGCTGTCACGGCGATTCTGTCGGTTTTGGTATTAGAGACGGCTTTTACAGCGGAATACCGGACCCCGAATTTCCTCATCCGTAACGTAAATTCCGACAAACTTGCCAAACATTTTGGCGACACGGCGGAAAAACTGCGTCATGATCTGGCGATATTGTGGCTTGGTGAACCGTTGCCGCAATGGTCGGCGCCTTGTCCGATCCTCTTCAAAGTCGGCGAACTGGGGGCCGGCGGACAAACTTCGTTTGTCTTTTCGAACGAAACCCCTTTTCAGGGTGAAGTTTACGGCTGGGAAATGAAGATTCAGGGAAGCGTCGAAGACCTCACGACGGCGGTATTGCCTCATGAAATTACCCATACGATTTTTGCTTCCTATTTTCGTTGTCCTCTTCCCCGATGGCTCGACGAAGGGGGGGCTACCACCGTCGAAAATGCTGAAGAGCAGGCCAATTATCGCCGACAGCTTATCCATTTTCTCAAAACCGATCGGGGAATTCCGTTTAACAACCTCGTCAAAATGGCGGATTATCCCGCAGATGTCATGCCGCTTTACGCTCAGGGATATTCTGTGGTGGAATATCTGATCGCTCTCAAGGGACATCGGAATTTTGTACGATTCGTCACCACGGGATTGCTGTCCGAAAATTGGGGAAAATCAGTGCAAGAGTGTTACGGTATTCAGAATCTTGGTGATTTACAGCTTCAGTGGGTCGCTTGGGTACGGGAGGGGTTCCCGCAGATTGAAACTTCCACTCTTATTGCAGACAACATGAGTTCTGTATCGCCGATTCAGCAAGTGGAATATCACCGGCCCGATGAGGTTCCGCAGCCTCTTTCAGCCGTTCCGCAATGGAAAATCGGGCATCCGATTGAGCCGATTTCTCCGGTGGTTTCCTCATCATCCCCCCGTTCCACACCCTTTAATCCCTATAATTTTTCTGATTCAGCTTCGGCAACAGCAGCTTCTGCCGCAGCCGCCCATACATCAGCCCATCCCAGCGGACAAGGAATTCCCATCAGTGATAATTTGACTCAATTTGACACTCCGCAGCGTTTCTGATATTCTGAAGTCGAGTGCCTGTTGTCCGTATTTTGACGATACATGACGGAATATTTCATGTGTTTCTTGTTCTCCGCCCCGTTTTACAGTGTTCCTGCTATTGTCAAGGAGCGGAGTTGTGGCATAATTCAGGAATCGAATAAACGGTCTTTTTCTCAACAAAAATCATAACTATCGGGGAATACTATGTTTAAAGAAATAATGAATCTCGGCTCCATGATGAAAAAGGCACAGGAGCTTACCAGTAAAATGAACGAAATGAAGGAGCAGGTCAAGCATATTTCCGCAGAAGGCTCTGCCGGCGGAGGAATGGTCACCGCCAAAATGAACGGGCAATTTGAACTGCTTGCGTGTAAAATCGACCCCGCTTTGCTTACGGCGGACAATCAGGAACTGCTCGAAGACATGATTATCGCAGCGGTAAACGATTCCTGTCACGCCGTCAAGGAAAAGGTCGAGGCGGAAGTGGGAAACATCACTTCAGGACTCGATATTTCTCATTTGATGGAAAGCCTGGGAAAGAATCATTCATGAGTAATGATTTGCAAACGGTTTTCATATAGTCTCATTTTTTTTATTTCTTTTGTTTTCCGGGAATGTCACCCTGCACAAAATCTCGAAAAAATGGTATAATTTTCGTATATGGCATAAAATTTGTTTAGACGGACGGCCGGAAAACGGAAAGGAACTCGCAAAATGGCAGAACTGACGGAATCGGTGAACCGGTTGATTGAGGAACTGGCAAAATTGCCGGGAATCGGAAAAAAATCCGCTGAAAGAATGACGTATCATCTTCTGAAGGTCACCAAAGAGGAAGCGTTTGAACTCGTCAATGCCATTCGGGCCATTAAGGAAAAAGTCCGCTATTGCAGCGTTTGTTTCAACTTGGCCGAAGAAGAGTTTTGCGAGATTTGCCGCGATGTAAGACGTGATACCAAAACGATTTGTGTCGTCGAACAGCCTCGGGACCTTATTGCGTTGGAAGCGACCGGAGCGTATCACGGTTTGTATCATGTGTTGCTCGGACGTTTGGCGCCGTTGGAGCGTATTACTTCGGAACACCTGACGATTGAACCGCTTTTGCAGCGGTTGAAGTCGGGGAATTTTGACGAATTGATCATGGGAACAAATCCCACCGTTGAAGGAGATGGAACAGCTTTGTATATTACCAACCAACTGATTGAACTGGGGATTAACGTACGGGTTACCCGGTTGGCTCGCGGCATCACCACGGGAAGTGTTTTGGAGTTTGCCAATAAAGAAATGCTCTCCGACGCACTGAGCGGCAGGCAGAAAATACGATAACATCAATCAAAAACAACATTACGGAACACACGGCCTCACCAAGGAGCATTTGTGAGATTATCATTTGGCCAAGAGCAAAAACTCGAACAGCGTCAGGTTTTGACGCAGCGGATGATCCAGTCAATGGAAATCCTGCAAATGCCGCTTCAGAAGTTGGAGGAGCGGCTTGAGCAGGAGCTTCAGGAAAATCCGATTCTTGAGATGCTCGAAGAGGAACCGGATGATGACGCTCACGAAACCCAGGACGAAGAAGAGTTTACTCCTTCCAATATTGAACATGAGGAGGAGATTCAGCTCGGAGAAGAGTACACACAGCGGGAAGATTTTCAGATTGCGGAGGAATTTGCTTCCAATTATGATGATACGATCAACGAACAACCGACACGGTCGCAGAACTGGCTGGAAGATCAGATGTCGCGGTATCACGATGAAATGGCGAATGTGCCGATGCCGACGCAGTCGCTTCATGAGTATCTCATTGACCAGCTTTCGTGGTTTGATATTTCCGCGGAACTTCGGGAAATGATGGTTCGGCTGATTTACAGTCTTGATTCCAACGGTTATCTTCCCAGCAGTCTCAGCGACATTCTCGGAATGAATGCGTCAGAGGAGGAAAAGCAACTCGGCAAAGAAGCACTGCTGTTGATTCGTCAGTTGGACCCCGCCGGAGTGGGAGCGAGAAACCTTCGGGAATGCCTTCTGTTGCAGCTCAAGCCGGACATGCCGTTTTACGATGCCATGCGGACAATCATTTCCGGACATCTTGAGGATTTGACGCACAACCGGCTTCCGTTGATTTCCAAAAAGACCGGTTTTTCCATCGCGATGATTCAGGAAACGCTGGAACAGATCAAGCATCTGAAACCGCGTCCCGGAGCGATCTTCAACGATCAATCCGCACCGTCCGTCACACCGGATATCGTGGTGGATACTGACGAAGAAGGGAACTACGTGGTGCGGGTGGACGACGGACGGATTCCGCGGCTGCACATCAGCAATTACTACCGCGGACTCATGAAGCAGCAGGAAACCAATAAGGAAACGCGGGAATACATCAAGCAAAAAGTCGGTTCGGCGCAGTGGCTGATTGATTCCATCATGCAGAGGAAGCTGACGCTTACCAAAGTCGCTCAAGCGATTGTGGATCATCAGACGGATTTTCTGGAAAACGGTCCGTCGGCGATCAAACCGCTCAAAATGCAGCAAATCGCGGAAAAAGTCGGGGTTCATGTCACGACGATTTCCCGTGCCGTCGATGAGAAATGGATTCAGACGCCTCAGGGAAATTTTCCTTTGAAACGGTTTTTCAGCGGTTCCATTGCGTCTTCCGATGGAGAAGAAGAGGTCGCCCAAGACGCGGTACGGCTCAAACTTCAGGAAATCATTGATCAGGAAGACAAAACCAAGCCGCTCAATGATGAGGAACTGGTGAAAGCTCTCGACGCCGCAGGAATCAAGGTGGCGCGGCGGACGGTCGTCAAATACCGGCAGGCGATGCACATTCCGAACTCGCGGGAACGCAAAGTCTGGAATGATTAACCACACGGAAAATCCTCTCTCATAAATACCTGTTTCAATCTGTTGAAATGCTTGCGGCATCACAACCAGTACTTCAAATGATGCAGCCAGGGATGCGACCAGGGATTCCAGAGAGGATAGGCGACGGACATCACGGAGAAAAACAGGAGAACAAGGGCGATTCCGCGGAAAAAACGGGTTCGGGAAAAAGAGTCCGCCGCCGGCAGGAGAGCGAGTGTCCAGAACGGAATCAGCCAAAACATCCAGCGAAGGCCGGATGTCATGCCCCCATAATTACGGTTTGCCTGTTCCATGCCCATGTAAAACAGGAAGCAAATCAGCGTCATGGCGATCATCATCAGGGCCGGTCCGCGAAATTTTCGGTCATTTTTCTGAAGGAGCCAGCCTCCCAATCCGATCACCGAGAGCCACCACACCGGCGTCAATGACAATATTCCATGATGTCCCAATGTGCAATGAAAAGCGTATGCTGCACGCGACGGTTCTCCCTCATCAATTCCCTGACGGTTCATCCAGTAACTGTCAAAATCCTTGCCATACTTGTCGTAATGATAAAAATACCAACTCTGCTGAGAATAAGCAGGAAAGGGTGTTTGGTGAGCGATGAAATTCGTTCCAAAGAAACCGGCCAGCACCAGGAGACACGCCGGAACGCCAGCGATCATCGTCGGCTTCGGATGTTTGATCAACAGAGCAAGTCCGAGGAACGCCAGAAACAGTGCGGTCGGAAGTTCGCACGCCATTGCGAAAGTCGCGGAAAACGCACTCAGAGCGAACCAGCGTTTCCGTGTGTCGCCATCGAACCAAATCCGAGTTCCGGCATACATCGCCGCAATAATACAAAAGACCGCCGGAAGGTGATTATTGAGCGTTACAACAAATGTCGAGAGAAACGTCCCGAAACAGGTCACCGCGACAGCAAAGAGGCGTCCCCAATCGGTTTTTCCGAAGCGTTCAATCATGGCGGCTGTCAGAAACCAACCGACGACGAGCGGAATCAGGTGACAAATCACGAGCATTAATCGCGTGACAAAAAACAAATCGGTGTCAAATGTTTTTCCTGTTGTTTTGTAAATCACCCAATACGGCACCGCCATGACCGTCGGAAGGAGCGGCGGTTTGCTGGAATAGAGATAACCGGTTCCTTCCGGGGCGTCCGGGAGTGTGTGATAAACCATGTCGATGGTGTCCCAGCCGCGGCGGGTGGTGATTTTGTCAATGGCATACGGCACCGTTTCCTCGACGGCAACACCGTTTTTCATGACCGTCCGCGTTTCCCGAAGTTCCGGCTCGACCAACACGCGAATCGTACAAAAACGGCTCCGGTCATTGGCACTGAGAAAAGGCCGCTCCGTTTGGTACGTTTTTTGAAGAGCCGCTTTGGTTTTGGCGAGTTCCCGGTCAATGGCCGCTTGCGATGCTCCCCGGGAACGGAGAGTTTTCTCTTTTTCGGCCAGTTGCGAAGGAATCGTCCGTAAACGGTACTCCTGAACCGCCCGGTCCGCGATATTGTCAACGGCGATGATACGTCCGAAGGCAAGACCTGCGGCAATGAAAATCAAAAGCGTGTAAATTTGCCATCGAAGTTTTGCGTTCATTTATTCGTCCTCATCGTCATCGGCCTCGAAAGCGTTTTCGTCCGTATCAAGGTCGTCAAAATCATCAAGGTCGTCGTTATCGTCGCCGAGCGGATCACTCTCTCCGAGGTCGGCGTCATCAAGTTCTTCCTCATCGTCGTCAAACTCCTCGAATTCATTGTCAGGGAGAATGTCGTAATCATCATCAAAGTCATCATCAAAGTCGTCGTCATTGATGTCAAAATCATCATCCAAGTCATCAAACCAACTGTTGAAAACTTGATGAAAAACAGAGGTGTCCACCGCAGACACCTGTATCGGATTATGGGAATGATTCACCAACAGGGTTAGAGACATAATCAATCAGTTATCAAATGAAGAAATAATTGTCAAAAAATTTTCCATATGCGGATTATTGTAATGACAACAAAAAGATCATGGAAGTGACCGCGGAGAAATTTTTTGGGTCACGGGGTCGGCGGACTTTCGGTTTCGAGCGGTTTTTCCGTTTCCTGAAGCGGAACCGGCTCCTGTGATTTCGCTGTAACGGGTTGTTCTGGCGTAACTTCCGTCACAGGAACGGGGGATTCATCGGACGGTTCCGTGTCTGTCGGAAGTTTCTCATCCTGAGGAACTGTCGGCGGTTCAACAGACAATTGCTCCGTTTCGGCTTTTTCCAGTGTCGGCATGATGGCTTCCGTGAGTCCCGTTTTCGGCAAACCGGACGGCGCCGCAGTTCCTTTGACGATCAAATCCGCATCCGTCAGGTGAAGTTTTTTGAAAACATCTTCCGAAATCACATAAAACCAGTTGGCGAACTTCCGGTTTAACGCTTCGACCTTTTTCCGGCCTTCGTCAATCCGCTGTTGATGAACCTCTTCGAGCCGTTTGTTGGCCTGTTCAATGTTGTCACGTTCTTTCTGAAGCTTTGCCTTTTCCGCGTCGTCGGCATTTTCCGGGATTTCCGGGAGCGGCTGGAGTTCCGGCTTTTCGAGGAGCGACTCGTCAAAATCCGCCAGAACCAGCAGATAACGGTTCATTCCGATACTTGCCGACTCAGGATTTTCCGTGTTTTCGCCCGCTTCCGCTGATGACTGCGTTCCGGCGTTGTCCCCGAAGTTCAGTTGATAGACGATTCCGTCTTTCATTCTGATGCTGAGTGCCCCTTGATTCGAGACAAGTTTCAGAATAGCGGTACCGTCCTTTTTACGGTACTGTGCCGGATGAAACCCCGCCTGCTGAAGAATCACTTCCGTCAATAACGCATTGATGTCGTTTTCGCGGAGCGATTTCGCCAGTGTGTCGGTCACCCGCTGCACATTGACAATCTTCAGATCGTTGAACGCGGTACGCATCTGATCAAGCTTTTCCTCATTAAGGCTTTCGCCGGGAGCGAGCTCGGCGTCATGAGTGGTATTCGTTTCAGGATCGGCTTTCGTGTAATTTGTCAGATTCCACTTTGGTCCGGTTGCCATGGCGTCGTACCGAAGCAGCATTTTTCCGTGAATCCGCGGTGCCATCTGACCGGTCAGCGGATTCAGATCAATGTCATAGTCGTCGATTTCCAGCGAGTCGAAATCAAAACTGCTGATTTCGAGAAGGTTTTTCTCAATCCAGTCGTCAAATTTTGTGGAAAGACTCGCCGTCGAGGTTTCAATGGTGTGAACGCTGTTCTGATCGGGAATACGGACATAACGCTGTGCGGGATGCCCCTCGACCTCTTTGCCGATAATCACGTTCACCAGCACTTTTTCGGAATCCCCCGTAAGAGTGACCTTGATTCCGGCTTCTTCCGCGTTATGAATCCCGGAAACGCTGGGGTCAAGCACACCGTACATGGCGTGAATGTCCCTGATGTCGGCCGTACCGTTTCCGTCATCCGCAAACACCGTGGAAAGGACCTGTTTGTCGTAGAATTCCGCAACGACACCGGCCATTTGTTCCTTGGCGTCGGCGGGATAGTTCTGACACGATGGAATGCACCAGCGGCTGTCGATCTCGGCAATACGGAAATCCGCCGCTTCCCCGGCCCGGGCATCGTATTTCACGATTTGCAACCCCTTGATGGCAAGAGCGTCATTGAATTCCTCGAAAAGTGTTTTGCCGACCATCTTGTTTTCCTGTATTTTCGGCTCACGCGGCTGAACCAGGACCGCAATGAAAAGGAGAATGATCGCAACGGCAATAAAGGTCGATGTTTTTGTAGTTTCGTTCATGGCTATGGCTGTTTGGTTTGTAAGTCTGACGGAATCAATAAAGTGATCAATGGAAGAGCATCATCGCTTTTTCGGCAGGCGTACCGGTGTGTCGGCACGGTTTCGCAAGCGTGACTGGGCGACCCCTTCGGTTTCCTTCATGCGGCGGACGACGAACACCGCGACGGCAATCATCAGAAGCGGAATCGGCGGCACAAGAATCGCGAGTGTTTTGACCCGTCCCTGAATGGTGCGGATTTTCTCGTTTTTATTCACGTCGGCGTTCATGACTTTTTCCTCCATTGTCCGTTTCAGTTCCGCAGTCCGGACTTCACGCATTTTGTTTTTGGTCGTTGAAATCGCCTGAATTTTCGCCAGTACCTCTTGAGTGGTGAGCCGGGGGTCATCCTGAACCTGCTGCGACAGTTTTTCAATTTCCGCCGCGATTTCCTTCTGGATTTTTTCCTGCATCTGATTGTAATTCTGTTGAGCTTCGATCTGTTGTTCGTCCGCCGCTTTACGGTACTCATCCGTCATTTCGTCGAATTTCGTGAGCGTTTTGTGCGCGACGCGGCGGCTGCGAACCGGAATAAAACGTTCTTCACCGGCAAGCGAATCAATGGCGTTCAGCAGAAAGGTAATGTTGTCGAAATCAAGAAACGCTCCCACATTGACCGACGCTCCCTGTTGGCGAAGCTGATAGAAATTCTCGGCGATCATGTCGATGTCGGCCACGAGAATGACCTTGACTTTCACCGGTTCCTGCGAAAGCGGCTGACCGTCGGTATCGGTGAGCGGCGTTTCCGGGGGGACTTCCCCTTCAATCTTCACCGCAAGATTGTACTGGTTGCTGTCTTCATAAATCGGACAATTCATGTCCGGCCGCATGCCGAGTCCGCCGGGAAACATCTCCGAACGGAGGACGTAACCGTCGGCTTTTGTTGTCCAGATGAGATTCGTGTGTTTCAGTTTCGAGGTCTCCGATGAATCAATCGAACCGGCGAAAAGAAGCACCAGATGCTGAAGTTTGCTCGTAATGGAGTCACGGATCTGGAACGGAATCGTATCAGAAGTTTTGTCTTTTTTGCGGTCATATGCGACAAACAGAACTTCCTGGGGAAGGCTGCCGAGCCGCGGGAAGGGATTGTAGGCGGACTTCGGGACTTTCTTTGTATCGAAATTCACACCAAGAAAGTCCCACAACGGGGTGATGATTCCTTTGGGAAGCGGCTGCTGCATGAATGCCATTCCGCCGCCACCGGCGGTTTTGGGATCATTGGTTCCGGGGATACTCGGGTCGGAAATCGGGGTCGGGTCTTCAAAAATCAGTGTCGGCTGCCCGGCTTTGACGGCATCAATGAAGTTCGTCATATCGTTCGGCGCCAGCGACGACGGCTGTACCGCCAGAAGAACATCGTATTTTTCCTGAATCGGCATGGCGGGATCGACTTCGGAAACGAGGTACTGCCGCCGTAATTCCTCAATCACCGACCACGGCTGCGGCGGCGTCATTGTCATAAAGTTGAAGTCCCCCATGACTTTGGCGTCGGTTTTCAGGACACCGATCTTCTTTTTCGTTTGAGCCGTCACACTACAGACCGCCCGCACCAGTTCATATTCCGGCGAGACCCCTTTTTCAATGAACGGAAGTTTCACCGTGTTCAGACCGCTCCGCATCACGACTCCCATAAAGACCGGTTCACGTTTTCCGATTCCCCCCTGCGAGAGTGAAATGACCGTTTTCGGCTGGATTCCGAACCGCTGTTCCGCCTGCACCGCCTCTTTGGTGTTCGGTTTCAGCGAATGCACATTCACGAAAACACGTCCCGCTCCGCGGCTCGCAATTTCCCGAAGCATCGCCAGCGTGTTCAGCCGCGTTTCGACATATTCCTGCGGCACATCATCACTGATGAACGCCTCAATCGTCACGGGATGTTTCGGATTGATCTCCTGTAACAGTTTGAAGGTTTCTTTGGAAAGCGAACTGAGCCGATCTTCGGTCAAATCATACCGGAGGTCGAACCGCTGAAAAATATAACTCAGACAGACGGCAATAATCAAAAGGGCGACGCCGCGGGTCAGATAGTGTGCCCAACCGTGAAACGCTTGATTGGCCGACCAGTGACGCTTGCTGATGAGCACCATACTGATGTAGAGCATCACCCCCATGATTGAGACAAAATAGACGATTCCTGAAAAACTGACAATCCCCCGGCCAAAGGAAGCAAATTGGCTCTGAATACTGAACGCTTGCATGAACGAAACTTCACTGCGGCCGATCGGTAAAGCATACGACCATTGAATCGCGACGAGCGGAGCATTGAACAATGCCCCGAGAATGTAGGCGACGGTCAGATTTCCGGTGAGGAACGATGCCGCCATTCCGACCGCCACCATCATCAGACCGATCAGCCAGAAGCCGATGTAGGTACTGACAAACAGTCCGATGTCCGGGTGTCCGAGCTGTGAAAGAACCGTAAGATTGCTGACAAACGAAAAAAGGAGTGAAACCGTCAGGATTCCTATCGCGGCACAGAATTTTCCCATCACAATGTCGAAATCCGCCGCCGGAATCGTCAACAGAAGTTCGTCCGTCCCCTGACGCTTTTCGTCCGCCCAGATTCCCATCGTCACGGCAGGGACAAAAACCAGCATGATCAGCGGGAACCACAGATTCAACTGGTCGAGATTTGCCAGATTAATATTAAAAAACTCATCCGGTAAAAACGCGGCAATCGAACTGAGCAGCACGAAAACACAGATGAAAACATAGCCGGTGGGATTCGCAAAGTAACCGACAAAATTCCGACGAAAAACGGCACGTAAAACTTTTGTGTTCATGACGATCTGATAAAGGGAAGGGATTTAATGAATATAAAATAGTAAATTTAAGTTAGCTCTCATCTTTTATGCGTAAGCCATTCGGGTCAGTTCCCGGAACTTTTGGTCGAGGTCTTGTGTTCCGGCACGGAAATCTTCAATGGTTCCATCGAACACAAGGCGTCCTTCGTTGATGAACAACACCCGCGAGGCGACCGCTTCGACTTCCTGCAAAATATGCGTCGAGAGAAGGATTGTTTTTTCCTGACCAATCCGCTTGACCGTTTCACGGACATCATGAATCTGATTCGGGTCAAGGCCGGCGGTCGGTTCGTCCATAATCAGCACATCCGGTTCATGCAAAAGGACATGCGCCATTCCGACACGCTGCCGGAACCCTCGTGAAAGCTTACCGATCGGCTTCTCGACCACCGATTCGAGCGCACAAAGCTCAATAACTTTTTTGATTCTTTCTTCTGATTTCAATTTTCCAAGTCCGCGGGCCTGAGCAAAAAAGCGAAGCAACGACCGAGGGGTCATGTCCGGGTAAAGCGGACCGTTTTCAGGAAGATAACCGAGTTTGGCGGCACCGTTGAGCCGGTCGCTCGACATGTCATGTCCGGCAATTCGGGCGGTTCCGCGGCTCGGAGCGAGGTAACCGGTCAAAAGCTTCATTGTTGTACTTTTTCCGGCTCCGTTCGGACCAAGGAAAGCGACAACTTCCCCTTTGTCCACGCGAAACGTCACATTGTCCACGGCGGTGAAATCACCGTAATACTTTGTCAGCCCCACGGATTCAATCATGGCGGTATTCATCGGCGTACTTTTCCCTCTCTATTGAGTTCACAAGAGTAAGCAAGGATTTTGAAAAAGCGAAATATTACCAGCATTGTATCATGGATTTCAGAATATTCCATTCTGAAAAAATGTCAAGTCCTGAGAAATGATTTTTTCGCAAATTTTCCTCCCCTTCAGAGGGCAACGTCCGCACGTTGCCCGTCCCGAAGCAATAACCCGTTCGCGTTGCTCACTGGGAAGCGTGCCGCTTCACCGCAGTTGCCTTCGGCCTCGGTTGGAAAAATCTTTCCACTTGGAGGCCGAAGGCAAACCGGGATGCAACGCCCTTGCGTTGCTTACGGGGAGGGTTTAGTCAACATGCTTTTCCTGTCTGGGGGTAAAACATCCGCATATTCATACTGTGCGGCCTCCCCTGTTTTATACCAACCGTATTTGCCCGGCCCCGGCAATTGTCAGAAAGGGGCAATCGGCCGGATAACGTTTCCAGCCGAAGCCGACCGTCTCGCAGAGACCGGGAGGCAAACCGCCCGCCGGGGCTTCCCGGCAATGCTTGTCATGTCAGCCAGGGATGGTGTTGTGCCGCAAGGATGCGGCTTTTTGCAGCCAACGCACGGGCGTTGCCGTTGGTCGCTGGTATCAACAGGCGGAACAACGGGAAACGGATAACAATGGAAGCCGACCGTCTCGCAGAGACCGGAAGGCAAACCGCCCGCCGGGGCTTCCCGGCAAGGAGTTATAAGGATGCTTGTATTGAATCGAAAAAAGGGAGAGGTCATCCGGATCGGTGACGACATCATCATCAAAATTCTCGACACGCATAATATCAAGGACGGCAAAATCCGTATTGCGGTCGGAATTGACGCCCCCGAAGGAGTTCCGGTGCTTCGCGAGGAATTGTACGACCAACGCGAGGGCGTTGGATCCCGGACCGCAAGCGGTTGGAAAGATTGTCCAACATTGTCCAACGAAAAGTGAACCGAACATAGTGAGCGTGAGCAAACCGGGATGCAACGCCCGTGCGTTGCCGTTGGTCGCTGGTATCAACAGGTGGAACAACATTACTACTGGAGAAGGAAAGAAATAACAATGAACGAATCGAAAGAAAAGGTCTATCAAAACTATCTCAACGAACTGAAGCGGGGAATCCGCAGTGACGAGTTGGAGGCATTCGAGGAAAAAAGAGTGCTTGACGAAATGACGGAGGAACTGGAGGAACTGAAAAGCCAACACGCTCAGCAGAAAAAGAAATACGAAGATCTTCAAAAAAGTCTTCAACTTCAATACAAGGACTTCTTTAACACATACTCTGCCGGAATCGGAGCGTGGAAACCCGACCTGATTCAGAACGCGGAAATTGT
>JAISQK010000274.1 GCA_031274255.1 Planctomycetaceae bacterium
TGTTGATTTGTCATTGTTGATTTGTTCCGTTACGGTTTTACCGCCAAGGACGTTTGCGGTGACTCAGACCGGAATCGTAAATGTCCATGAAGATGTTGACGTCATCCACAACCTGGAAATCGTACATTCCGACACAAAGGAAGTCCGCCCCTCCTTCGAGAGCGTAACGGAAGCCATCCGCGGGAGGAATCGCCCCGGCGGCAAGCACTTTGAAACCGATCCAGGGCTGTTCCAACTGAGCCATGCAGGCAATCGTTTCCTCCGGTTCACGGCAGAACACATTATCGCACTCTTCCTTGCCTTGACAACGCGACCAATACCGGTCATGATGAATCGTTTTCATCCAGAAATCAGGAATGAGATCATGGTCGACGCATCCCTGAATGGTGGATATGTCATGTCCGCCGAGTCCCGCCAAAATTCCGAGGTCACGTATTTCGCCGAGGAATTTTCTAATGAAATCCCATTTCTTTTCACGGACAAGCCTGTCATTCGTCGCTCCCTGAATATAGCAGGCAACGGCACCGCGGTCGGCGCACTCGACAGCCCCTTCGAGTGTGGAACAGTCCGCAATATACTTGAGTGTTCCGCTCGCCTTATCCCAATAATCGTTCATGACGGCGATTTGGGAATGATGTCCCAAATGGACATTGATGCCGCATGCTTCCGCCAGTTTGAATGTGGCGAAAATTTTATCCCGCGTATGATAGGCCAGGACAAGTTGAGAAGCGTAAAGCAAATCACGGGCATGGGCCCAGCCGCCGATCAGATTCCCGCCGAGAAACAACCGGCTGATTTTCTCCTCTTTAATAGTGCCGTAGTTGACCGGTTTTTTGAGATCGGCAAACTTGGCCCAGTTGGTGTGTTTTCGCGACGCACTCGCAAGACCGTCCGGCCCGATATCGGAGGAATCGTTTTTTTGAGTCAGTTTCGCGGCAAGGATTTTTTCTTCCTGACTGAGGAACTTTCCGGCGGCGGCCGCCGCAGTTCCGCCGAGCAGAATTTGTCCCAGCACTTTTCGACGGTCTCGATTTTGCGGGACATCCTTTTTTTCATTTTCCGACATCGTGTTAACTCCCGGTATTCTTTTCGACTTTGAAAAATCTCCAACCTTACAGACATCGTATTTTACCCCCAAACATTCACTTTGGCAACGTACGTGCGGCGTCGCGGCCTATTATCTTTTCAGCAACATTTCCAGCAGCGGCAGAATCGACTCATACGCATCCTCAACGACATAATGACCGGCATCCTGGAAACGGTGAACCTCGGCGTCGGGGAAATACTGGAGGAACTGCTTGAGAAACTCCGGCGTGAAGCACCAGTCCTGCATTCCCCAAATCAGCATCATCGGATGATTACGGAATTGCGGCAGATTTTGCTCGATTTCCAGCAGCGTCCTGTAAGTCGGATGCTTTTCCGACATCGGAATATCCTGCACAAAACGGTAAATGGCCAAACGGTCTTTCCACGAATGATACGGAGCCAAAAGTCCGCTTTTCACGGCCCGGGTCATGCGGCGATGTTTGCTGACCGCCATGGAAACCGCAGCTCCGGCAAAAAGATTGAGTCCCTGGACCGCGAGCCGTCCCAGAAACGGTATCCGGCAGACACGGATACGAAACGGACACCGCGGACTCCGAAACGCCGAGGTGTTCATCAGTGCGAAACGCCGGAAACGCTCAGGCATCCGCTGTGCCGCTCCCATTCCGACGGCCCCGCCCCAGTCGTGAGCGACCAGTGTCGTGTTCGTCAGATTCAACCGCTCGACAAGCTCGCACAAATCAGTAATCCGGCGTTCCAGCGTAAACGGATATTGCGATTCCTCCGGTTTATCGGAAAGGCCGCAGCCGATGTGGTCGGGAACGAGACACCGGTAGTTTTTCCGTAGCGGCCTGACCAGATTCCGCCAGTAAAACGACCATGTGGGGTTGCCGTGAACAAACAGGACCGGTTCTCCTTTGCCTTCATCAAGATAGTGAAGGCGGAATCCGTTGATTTTATGGAAATGCGACCGAAAAGGATACAGCGGACGCCATTTTTCGTGTTTGTCGGAAGGCATAAAGAACACCGGAATCAGGTAGAATAGAGAAATGCAGGAACAATTCGCCCATTCTACCAGAAAAATCCGCATCGGCAACGTGTTTCACTGTGAAATAAACCGTCATTGCGATTGCCGACCGAAATCACTTTTGAACATCATCCGGCGGCAGATTGTTAAAAACTCTTGCAAACATAGCGATATTCTTATTATCGCCGGCAAAAGAGTCCACCGGTTTGGCAAGATAGGAGGAAATCGGCGGCAGCAAAGAACCTTGTGTCGGTTTGGCGAAACCGTAGAATCCGATATCCAATCCAGACCCGGCCGCATCGAGAATTGTTTTCATCGGGTCTTGCCTGTTCCATGAAGCAAGACATGTCAAAAGCCGTGTCTGCTTACCGGCTTGTGCCGCCGTTTTTTTCAATGTTTCAATATCTCCCGCCTCATTCATGAGCCAGTCCGCCTGCCGTATCATCGGCGAACCGGCAATTTCCGGATGCTGAAGATCGTAACACGTGAGCCAAATCAGAGCCTTCGGATTGACAGACCGTGCTGTTTCGTAAATCCGTTTCCAACAACGGTCCAACGCCTTGCGGCGACAGGCAAGGGTCTGTTCCGACGTCACTTGATCCGCACCGGGAAACGGTTCTTCCATCAGTTCGACATACATCTGCTGTTCGCATTGCAGCCAGTGATTTTTCGGCGGATTGAAAAGCCAATCCACCATAAAACCGTCAATGCCTGTGCGTTTCAGAGATTCTTCGATGACGGCGGCTAAATCATCGAGATATCGGTTGGTCAACGGAATGTGCCTTGATGCCGGTACGCCGTAACTTTCGTCAGGATGTTCCTTTCCCCAGCGTGTGTTGGCTCCGGCACAAAAGTACCCGAACACTTTCATCTTTTCCTTATGTCCGAGAGAGACCATCTCTGTCAGAAAATCATGCTTGAGACCGGGCTGTTCGGGAACAACGCCCCCCTTATACCAAGCGTAGCCGTTGCAGGAAACGCAAAATGTCTGAACGGTGTTGCAACCGAGTTCTTTGTACCATTGGATGTGTTCCTTCGGGTCCGCGTCCGCCCATTTTCCCGGCGCGGCAAACCCCTGATCCCAATTAAAATCAATGCAAAACGCCTTGATGGATTCCTGCGTTTGTTTTTTTTCGTCCGCGGCAAAAAGCGGCAATGTTGATAATCCCGCGGCAGCCGCACCGGTTGTCAGTAAAAATTGACGACGATTCGTGGATTTCATTAAAATTCTCCTTCTGGTTGTTGAGCAAAACAAGTTGAACAAAACAATCGGACGCCCTCACCGGGATGTCCCAAAAAAGCAGTTTCTATTGTTGATACGTTTTGGAATCCGTGATTTCGACGGTCGCATTTCCTCTGGATTCGGAAACCGTGAGTTGAACCGGCGCGGCTTTGATGTTCCCCCATGAAGCGGGAACAAGTTTCGGTATCGCGGCGATTTCCGCGTCAATCTTCGCCCTGTAAGCGTTGACTTCCTCTATGCTCATCTTTCCGAGTTCTTCGTTGGAAATCTGAGAGGG